>JAKSTJ010000022.1 GCA_024402635.1 Treponema sp.
TATCAAGGAATGGAACACGACCTTCAACACCCCAAGCCATCAAAGATTTGTTAGCACGGAGACAGTCATAAAGGTGGAGTTTGCTCATTTTACGAACCAATTCTTCGTGGAATTCCTGAGCGTTTGGAGCCTTGTGGAAGTACAAATATCCACCGAACAATTCGTCTGAACCTTCACCAGAAAGTACCATCTTAATACCCATAGATTTAATTACGCGGGCAAGAAGATACATAGGAGTTGAAGCACGAACTGTTGTAATATCATAAGTTTCAATGTGGTAAATTACATCTGGCAGAGCATCCAAAGCTTCCTGAATTGTAAAGTGAACTTCGTGGTGAACTGTACCAATGTAATCAGCAGCTTTCTGAGCAGCGATTAAGTCAGGACTTCCTTCCAAACCAACAGCAAAACTGTGCAACTGTGGCCACCATGCAGCTTCTTTTGAATCAGATTCAACACGTTTTTTAGAGAATTTCTGAGTAATTGCAGCAATAACAGATGAATCCAAACCACCAGAAAGCAATACACCGTAAGGAACATCCGACATCAACTGAGCTTTTACAGCCGATTCAAGACCGTTACGAACTTTTTCAATAACTGCAGGGTTGATAATTTCACCTTTATCATCAGTTGCTTTTGGAGCCGATTTTACAGCATCGTAAGATTCCCAATCGCGTTTATACCAGCGAACAGGTTTTTCATCTTTAGAATAGAAATAATGACCGTTAGGGAATTCTTCAATAGTCATACATTCCCCTTCCAAAGCCTTTAATTCTGAACCAACATAGTAGCGGCCCTGTTTATCCCAACCCTGATAAAGTGGAATTACACCAATTTCATCACGAGCAATAAGATAAACATCATTCTCTGAATCATACAATGCAAAAGCAAAAATACCGCTGAGTTTTTCAATCATTTCAGCAAAGTTGCCGCTTTCACGATATTTTTTATAAAGAGGAATAATAGCTTCACAGTCAGAACCAGTCTGGAATGCATATTTTCCTTCGAATTCCTTACGAATATCTTTATGATTGTAAATTTCACCGTTAGCAGCCAAGATAATTTTTCCATCATCACTAACCAATGGTTGTTTACCAGAAAGAGGGTCTACAATAGAAAGGCGTTCGTGGCTAAGAATAGCATTATCACCAGTATATACCCCGCTCCAATCCGGACCACGATGTCTAATCTTCTTAGACATTTCCAAAACCTGATTGCGTAATTCTTCCTTTAAACCTTCATTAATTGGCTGACTACCTGAGTTAAGATCAAATGCACCTACAAATCCACACATGCCTAATATAGCAAAAACCGTTAAAAAATCGATTTTACCGCTGTAAAATCGATTTTAGGTTTTTACCAGAAATCGGCACCGCGGTAAATAGGAGATTCGTTAAGAAAAAACTTTTCATCAGAAAAGTTTTTTTAGAATCTTCCAAATTCTTTAATGGAGTTTACATACCTCCTGTTCAAAAAGATAAAAAAAAGAGGCCGTAGACAATCCTTTGTAATTTTTACAAAAAATTATCTACGACCTCTTTGTCGTGTTTAATATATTCTAACAATTTTACTTGTTTTATGTCAATACATAATACAAATCTGTTTAGTGAATAAAATTACTATTTAATAACTTTCAGTTCACTTTTGTATCCGGCAAGTTCAACAATGAAATCATACTTTTTAAATTCCTCAGAATCCAAATCTTCATCTTTTTTACTTTTTGACAGTTCAATAATCTGATTATTTTCATTAACGAAAGAATTACTTTTCCCGATTCTACGTAAATAGGCATTTCCATTTTTTACAGTAATAATAGAAGTGGCTTTAATCTGATTAAAATCAATTTTTCCCTTAAAATCAGAAATATCAACTGTAAGATCTGAATTAGTATCTAATTCAATATGCCCCTTTGAATTTGAAACAAATCCATTTAGAAATTTACCAGCAAATTCAAGATTATCAAAATCAATATCTCTAATTTTAAGATTTTCAGTAATGCCATTTAATTCAAGAAGTGCCACAAATTTCTGAGGAATCTTCAGAAAAATAAATAATTCATCTTTTACTGTAGAATCAGATAATTCTGAAGTACGTTTTACATCGACATCCATGCGTTTTTTATTTTCATCAATTTTAACTTTTAATTTTTCACCAAGACTGGTAATTTTATTAGAAGCCAAAAGAACTTCTATTTTTTCTGAAGATGTTTTTTCGACAATCAATTCATGTGCAATTCCAAAATGAATATCAATTGTTTTTTCTTCATCTAAATCATATTCTGTACGACTTTCATATAAAAACTGATGCTTTGTCATTAAAGATTTTTCTTCGCTTAATAAAGAATCAAGACTTTCATTGAAAATATTGGAAATTGCAACAAGATTTGCAATATCAGGAAGTCCTGTTCCATTTTCCCATTTTGTGATTGCCTGACGACTTACATAAAGTTTTTCAGCCAGCTGTTCCTGATTCATATTCTTTGATTTTCTAAGTTCCTTTAATTTTTCTGAAAAGTTCATAATTTTTGCTCCTTGTTGTTTAATTTGAGTTTAGAATACAATCTGGAATCTGTTTTTTACAGAAACTTTGTTTTACATTCAGGAATTTTTCTGCTACTTATAGTTGCATAATAGATTAATTGTCTATGCAGTTTCTTTTGCATTCTGATTAATACTTCTAACAACAGCAAAGATTCTATTTTGTGCTTCACTACCAAACAATGTAAAGAACTTAGGTCTGTCAAATGGAGCTCTTCCTTTCATAAGTGCTTCAATATTAATTTCACCTTGCTCTACGATGATATCGATTAATCTCTGAACAAATTCAATCTGCATACTGTTCATGTTTGTGTCATTGATGAAGTCCGCAAAAACATCATTAATAGCATCACGATCCATCTTTGTTATTCTACGAATGAAGAAACCAATATCTTTACCTTCGCTTAATTCATTGAATAACTCTTCATTTCCAAGTTCTTCTTTGAAAATATGATTTAAGCTGGCAAAATCTTCAGGAGATAATTGCTGATTAGTTCTAAGTTTACAGATAGCAGGATCATTCATATGTTCAGAAAGATATGAATCGACTTTCTTTTTATATTCATCAAAATTATCTGCAGGAGTTGGTTCAGCAGCACCAGAAGGAACATCAATAGCTGAAACTTCATCGTCATAATTTACAAAGATTGGTGGGACTGGTCCATCTACTACAAACTGAGCTAAATCACGAATCTCTTTTCTTATTTCTTCGTAATCTAAAACATTCAAACCATCATAATAATCATTTACAGCAAGTCTCTGTAAACGAGGTAAATGATCTCGAACTGCATTGATTGTTGTCTTTTTAAGTAATTTCTCAGCTACAGTTTTGATTTTTGTTCTATATAAATTAATTGGTTGTTCAGATGTACTTGCTTCCATAATTCCATAACAGAAATTATCAAAGCCCTTTGCATACTGATCTATTTCATCATAGAAAACAAGTGGAGCTATGTGTGTATTTAGATTAAGCAAATCTTCATCTGTCAGACATTCAAAAGACTTTATGTTCTGGAATTTCAAAACATGCTTTTGAACTAAATGAACAGGAGTAAGTTCTGTTTTCAAAGCCGCAATCTGTGCATGAACTTCATTTACAAGTTGAGTTCTATAATCATAGAATTTTTGATCTGCCCAGGCAGCTTCCTGAAGCTGTTTAATTATTCCGCATTTATGAATAAAGATTCTTTCACTTACGGATTTAGCTGAAACACCGTCAATTCCATTCTTTTCTTCACGGAAATATTCAAAGTTTCTGAGATAGTCAAAAATGTAGAAATATTTTTTGCCAATGTAGGAACCTGTTTCATCGGTACAAACTAAGTTTGTGGCAAGCCGAGTTCCACGACCAATCATCTGCCAGAACTTAATCTTACTGCGAATCTTTTTATAGAAAACAAGGTTTACTACTTCTGGAATATCTACACCAGTATCAAGCATGTCAACGCTTACTGCAATCTGGAGTTGAGAATCAGTTTTCTTAAACTCTTTGATTGTAGCTTTTACTTTTGAATCATCACAAACAATTCGCTGGCACATTTTTCCTTTGTACTGAGGCCAGTATTTATCAAAAGTGTCTACAATGTGCTGAGCATGATTCTTGTTGTAAGCGAAGATAATTGTTTTACCAAGTTTATCTCCACCTTCAATTTTGATTCCCTTAGTCATTAAATCTTCAAGGACCTGACGAGTTGTATCTTCGTTAAATACATATTCATTAATTGCTTTTGGTGGAATTTCTTCAAATGCTTCTCCGCTTTCTTCTTCCTGCTGGCGGATTTTTTCAAGATCTTCTTCACTGATGTTATCTAAGTTGATTCCTTCATCCATAAAAGTTGAAGTCTTTTCGATAGCATGATATGGAACAAGATAATTTGCATTTACAGCTGTTTCATATTCATAAACATCAGTTGGAACATCATCCTGAAGCTCAAAGAATTCAAAAGTTGATTTATCTACATCACGACGAGGAGTTGCTGTAAGGCCAACTAAGTAAGCATCAAAGTATTCAAAGATAGCTCGGTATTTCTTGAAAATGGAACGGTGTGCTTCATCAATAATAATCAAATCAAAATGAGCTGGAGTAAAAGTTCTGTTTCCATCTTTATTCTTCTCTGTATCAATCGCATTTAAGATTGTTGGATAAGTACTGAATACAACACGAGCACCTTTATTTTCAGCTTTATCTTTTGGATCCAAAAGATTACATATTGTAGTATCAGGTGAATTATCACGGAATGCATCATAAGCCTGCTCAACAAGCTGAATACGATCTGCAAGGAAAAGAACATTTGTGATTGCGTGGCCTCGACTCAATACATCAACAATGGAAATAGCAGTACGAGTCTTTCCAGTTCCTGTTGCCATAACAAGAAGGAACTTTCGGATTTTCTTTTCCATTTCTGCACAGATAGAACGAATTGCCTTCATCTGGTAAGGACGACCGGAAATTTCTGTATTGATTTTTACAGTTGATAAATCACAGCGAAGAGTTCGACGGTCCATCAATTTCTGTAAATCATCCATACTGAAAATCATGCTTACATTACGTGGCGCATATTGAGTGTCATCCCAGAAGAATGTTTCAAACCCATTAGTATAGAAGATAAATGGTCGGCGGCCGAATTTTCGTTCAAGACAGTCTGCATATAAAACAGCCTGTTGTTTACCAACATTTGGATCTTTTGTAGTTTTCTTTGCTTCTATAACAGCTAACGGAGAACCATCTTTTCCAAATAAAGCGTAATCTATAAATCCTGTTTTACCAGGAATATTCTCCATATCATTTACAGGATATTCTTCGACAACCTGAACCTGATCAATTCTCCAGCCAATTGTTTTAAGGTCTTCATCAATAAACATCTTGCGAGTCTGGAATTCACTAAGATCTTCAAGTTTGAGTTCAGGTTTATTTGTAGGATTTTCTTTACGATTCTGAATTGCAGCCTGTGCCTCTGCCAGTTGTTTCATCAGTTCTGCAATTGTGTTGTCTTTTTCATCTAGTTCATCTTTGTATTTCTGAATTTCTTCTTTATTTGGTTTTGTGACGATTACAACTTTGTTTACAGGAATCAATGATTCATCAAAAGTTCTCTGTTTGTAATCCATTCCGTAGGTGTAATCAAGCCAGTTTAAGAAGTTGAAAAGAGCTTTTAAGGCAAAAAGATTTTTAGCTTTGGCAACTACCTCTGAACCATGAACACCTTCATTTCCAGTTCTGATAACTTCCTGTAAATTGGAGAAAATATTTTTAGGAACAACATTCTTAAAGGTTGGCTCGTGAACCAGTGTCTGAATACTGTCGCTATATGGACGGTGCAAATCTCCATCAACAGAGTACATCCATTTTACAGCCTGCTCCACGCATTTACGGGCCGCAAAAGTTGAAAAAATTGTATTCTTGTTGTACTGAAGTTCAGCATCAACAGCAAGTTTTGCAAAAGCCGCGTAGTTTTTATCGTAGGTCAGGAAGTCGAAGTTTGCCATAAATTAATCTCCTAATAACCATTCTAACACATTAATTGGATTATATTCCAAACTTTTATTGTTTTGAGACAATGATTGGAATGCAATCCAATCTTTAACCTAATTTGCTTCCATTTTATAAAAACGGTGATCCTTATCCAGAAATACAACAAAGAAAATATCTGTGGATAGACCCTTTGATTTTGCGTCTGCTTCATCAATAAAAAATCCAACTAAGCGAACAGCACTTTCCATTCTAAAACGAGCCCATTTTACATTATCAGGAACATGAACAGGATGGATAAAATCAGAATTTCGAGGGAAAGCTCCATATATTTCCAATATTTTTAATCCGCCGCCACCAACTCTTTGGTTAAGCCAGTATTTTTTATTTTCGCGGGAATAATCCCTAAGTTTATTCAAAAGCCGATTTTTCTGCTCCTCTGTCCAATCCCTAAAATCCTGCCCTGCTTTCTGACTTGCATCAAAATATCTGAAGCTAAAAGAAAGTTTGCCTTTTACATCGGAGATATCAGAAATGGATACATCTTTAGGAAGAGACTCTAAAAACTTATCTTTACGAGGATTAGTCTTTTTTGTTACCAATTTTTGGGAATCCTCCAACAAGATGTTTTTTATATGGAACTGAAACAGGTCTGTCGTTTCTTAAACTTGGAGACTTTGGTTCATCTAATCGATAACAGAAGCTTTCATTATTCTCTTTTTCAAAAATGTAAGTTCTATAACGCCCAAGAATATCCATTATATCTGTGTTATGTGATGTAAAAAGAAGCTGTGCGTTCTTAGGATTATTTTCCTTTACAAGAAACAAATCCAAAAGATGAGGAAGAATATCTGGATGTAAGTTAATATCAAATTCATCTAAGGCAAGAACACCACCTTCTGAAAGCACAGTGTAATAATTCATTAAAGTACCAAAAAGTGCTTTAGTTCCGCTAGACTCAACATCATACAACAGTGGAAGATTTTTACCATTTTCTAATTCATGAAAAAAAACAGGATACGGAATAACTTGATTATATTCATTTGTTTTTGCTTTTATTTCAATTTTATTAATTCCGGTATCAAATTGCTGAATTTTATCCACTGCAAATGCAAGATGATTTGGATGACTTGAATAAAACCCAGAGGCGCCAATTGGATCTTCATAACTTCTATTTGATAAACCTGTATATCCTACATTTAAGACCATATGAGCAAAAAATGTATAAATATCTTTTATTTCAGGAATAATATATTGATTTAATGTACAAATGAAAGATGCATTGCTTCTAAAAAGAATGTCTGAATGTCCTTTGTAAAATGTGTTTTTGGTAATAGCATTTTCTTCGCGAGTAAAAATTTCTGTTTCTCTTGAACCTTCTTCTGCCTTTTTTCTAAAAAGTTTCTCAGAAACAACAGCTGTTTGAGTAGTAACTAATTCGTAACGATAGTAAACATCATTCTGTGTAAATTCAACATAGAATTCAGATTGGCCTTCCTGATAAAAGAAAGAATCACATAAAATCAAGTCATCTGGTTTAGACTGGAAGCTATATTCTGCAAAATATTTTATAAAAGCAAGAACTTTAAGACCATTTGTTTTTCCAGAAGCATTTGCTCCCTTAAAACACATAGCAGTAGAGGCCGGAAGATTCATTGAAATATCAGCTGGTACAGAACCATCAAGTTCCAGGTTAACCTGCATCCAGTCCTTAAAACACCAACAGTTTTTTGCACCATAGCCTAATAACATATTTTACTCCTTAACTCTAATAAAATATAAGTTAAGTACGTTTTTTTGTCAAGTTTTGACAAAATTAATATTTTAAGTCTTGTGAAAATATATCCAGCAACAATCTTGATAATTATTTTTCTGAGATTTTATTATTGGCTCTTAAGGTCAATATCTTTTTCACATGTTCTAAATAATAAAGAAATATTGAGATAATTAAGAAAATATTTAAATAAAATGGTATAACGAGTGAAATAAAAATATGGAAAACTTAAATAATCAAACAAGAAAGAGGGATGGGAGAGCATTGAACTCTCCAGCTGCGTATACCTATTTTTAGAGGTATAGTTTCAAACTCTTCATTTTCTAGCAACCCTGAGCATCCCATAAGAAAAACACACAGCCCCCAAATTACTAAAAAATAGTCAACTAGGTTCATGAGCACCTCCTGTTCATACAATGCATGAAGGAAGAATGTCAGAGTTGCTAGTATTATTGTAATAGAGTTTTCTGTTATACCAAAATTAGGTCAAATTTATGTTTACAAATTATTACATGGATTTACTATTTATTCAAGAAAAATGGCAGAAATAATTTACCATTAGATGAAAGAATATCAATTATTGCTAAATCGCGAATTGTCTTACAGTTATCACGTAACCGTTCTAAGGCTTCATCCGAATAAGTTTCTTTTACTTGTTTTGTAGTTTTTATCTTGTGAATACGACGTACAGGACTTTTAAGAATATAATCTTCATCTTCAAGCCAGGTAAAAAAGCTGGATAAAATACGCTTGATGTTGTCGATAGTTTGCTTTGTTGCATCATTACGCTTTTGATATTCACTTAAATAAATGCGTAAATCTTCTGTTTCTACCTGATTAAATGGTTTTTCAAGCGATTTTATCAGATTATCTAAAGTTGAACTGTAATAGTTTACAGAACGTTCCGAACAACCTTCAACTTGCTTTGCCGAAAGAAATTCTTCTTTTAAAGCTTGATTAGATTTACTTTGAATAAGATTTTCATTGCCTAAAGCAACAACATCCACGTTATAAAAACAATGCTCAAGGACTTCACTAAGTTTCTGTCTTTGAGCATTGTTCAGAATACCAGACATTTCTGTCTGAATTTGATTAAATATAGTCTTTTTCATTATATGCTCCTATCTCTGAGCATATATTTTCTTAATTTTAAGATTAAAATTAAGGAATTTATGTATTTCAATAGTTTTTAATCTATAATAAAATAAAAAAAGGTGAAAAATATGTCGATAAAAATTACTAAAGAGATGTCTCGTTTTTATAAAGAGCATAGACACGAATGTACAAATTGTGGATATATATTTAAGAATGATGAAAGAACACACTTAGGTTATTTATCAAACAAACAACTTGCTGTTTTATGCAATAAATGTTCTTATTTGTTAGAAAAAACTATAGTTAATTATATTCATTTTGATGATGAATATGAAGAACCATTGAAAAATGATATTTTATGGCGATATATGGATTTACCTAAATTTATTTCACTAATCAGTCGTAAGGAATTATATTTTGCATCTGCGAATTCTTTTGAAGATATATTTGAAGGAGCAAAAGGAATATTAGATAAAAAAGATAAATGGGATAGTTTTTATTTAGATTTCTTTGAAAAGGCTATATTAACAGCACCTTTTCAAGTTCAAAATGAATTAACAATTGAAAAAGTAAAAGCAGACTCTGAACGTTTATTAAAACAATTAAATGAAAGTGGAAATCTTCAAAGAAAATATACATTTATTAGTTGCTGGCATTTGAATGAATATGAATCTGAAGCTATGTGGAAACTATATTCAAAAGATGTTTCTAATGCTTTGGCTATAAAAACTACCTTTGGTAATTTGTATGAAGCTCTTGGTCAAAATCCTTATATTGATATTGGTAAAGTAAAATACATAGATTATAAAAAACACTTTACATCAGTGAATGGTGCTTTTTGGTATAAACGTAAATCTTTTGAACATGAAAAAGAAGTACGAGCAATTATCAGAAAACATGATACAAAAGCGAATGGAATTTACGTCCCTATAGATATAAACAAACTAATACTAGGAATATATGTTTCACCATATGCACAAGAATGGTTTGTTGATGTTGTTAAAAGCATTGTTCGAAAATATAGATTGGATGTTACTGTTTCATATTCGCAGATGCTTGCAAAACCATTCTATTAATTCAATGTCCAGGATATTTAAATCATCAAATTTAGTATAATTAGGACACATTATCCAAAATACTCCTGCATAAGTGATTTGTACAAGGTCTCAGCTTTTTCCAATGATTTCTGCACTACAAATTTTGATTTGTCGATTTGTTGGACGAAAGTGGCGAACTGTTGCTGGAGTTCGATAGGTGGAACAATTATGGGAATAGAATTACATGTTGTTTTATTCATATAAGCTACAGTTGTGAAATTTGCATGCATATTCATATATGGTTTCTGATATGTAAGACTATACATTAGAAAATCAGGTATCAAATTTTTTTTACACTGAAACGAATGTAATTGCTGATTTATAATTAATGGAATAGCAGCTATGGAACATAAACCAAGATTCCCAACGCAAGACATAATAACACTTTCTGCTGGTATTGGATTTCTTTTTACCTCGGCTATTTCTGTCTCTGTTAATCCTAATCCTTTCTTTGATATTTTAGTTCTTCCCATTAGATTAAGATCATCAATTGTAATCCACGGAATTTGGCCTGTAAAAGATTTAGGTTTATCTCTTCCTGGAACCATACAATCAGCTTCTTCAATTACTGCGCATTTTTTCCACCCCATAGGATTGGTAACAGGATCCCCAAACATCTCGATAAATCGGGATTTGATGAGTAAGTCATATTTTTCTAATAGTTTCTTATTTTCTGAAATTATCTTGGTAACTTTATCAAGTGTGACTGCAATTTGTTTTTGTGTTTCTATTGGTGGAAGTGGGATTTGAAGTTCTTTCAACCATTTAAAATGTCGTGCATAACCGGTGTTTGGAAATTGTGCCTGTGAAAAAAAATAATATAAATATTTATAGGAAACATTCTGTTTGGCTTTAAGAAGTTTTACACCATCCGCACCAAGAAAAAAAGGAAAATCTATATATTTAAAAACTCTTGTATGGTCACCAAATATAATTGCTGGAACATCTGAATAAATTTCCGAATCATCATTTGAATAACCGGCAATAAATTCCTGTCCTTGGTCAATAATTGGAAATCTACCTTCTGCTAAATAATCATTTTTTGGAATTTTTTTACCATCTTTCGTGCAGTCTTCTATAAGTTCATTAAAATTTATGCTTATCCGATTTTCAATTTTCATTTTTCCATTATTCATTATAGAACATCCCCAAGCTTTACCTTTTTATATTCATTCATAATATTTATTCCCTTAATTCAACACCAAATTCTTATTTTTCAACAATTGATTTACCAGCGATTTATAAACACTTGTATCTTCTGTTAGTGTAATAGTCGTAACTTTACGACCGCCATCTTTTGAACTTGCGCCGCAATGATAGATTTTTTCATCAGGCGTATTGTAATCTAGAACGATGTAACGGTCGTGGAAAATTCCACCTGCTTGTTTTATATCAATTTTTAACCCAGGATATTCTTTGCAAAAATCATTGAATTCAACTTTATGTAAACCATTATTAACATTGTCTGAAAAAATGGTTACTGCAACATTTTGTTTTGCATTTTTGAACAAAATAAGTGTTTTTAGAGAAATATAATTATCTACTATATAAATAGATTTATTTGCTAATGTGTAAATCTGCTGATAAGCCAAATCACTTTCCACAGGCTGACCGTTCAGAATCAACCATCCCGGTGGAATTTCCGGTTTTCCAAGATTCAGCATGATTGGAGAAAGTTCTGATTTTCTGACCATTTCACCAAGGCTGCTAACAACTTCTTCAACCTTGTCATCAATTTCAGTAAGTTTCTGCCTGAACATAACAAGATTCTGTGCATTGTCCGCAGTCTGCAAAGATAATCGTAAAAAATCACGCTGACTTACAATCTGCTGATTTTCTACAACATAATCTTTCATCTGTTTAAAAAGCCGCACAAGTATTTTGCTTTGCTTTGTTGCAAGTTCGCCTTTTAAAACAGTCATAAGCATGTAAACGCCCTGTTCGGTAAAGACATAAGGATTGTACTGTCTACCTCCACGAGTTTCTGTTTTTGTGGTGGAAATTTTGCACCTCAAAAAAGTGTTGTATTCTTCTGTTGTCAACTGAAACATAAAGTCTTCATCAAACTTTTCAATATTGTTTTTAACCTGACGATTAAAATCTTTTGTTGAGTATCCGTAGATTTCTGCCAGATCACTGTCCAACATTACTTGAACACCACGGATTTCATAAATTTTGTCTTTCAGTTGTTCTGCATTTTGAATTAAAATTTCATTTTCCATAAGTCTCTCATTAGATTCCGAATCAAGTTCGGAATGACACTTTTTGTTCATTCGGAATGACGCTTTTTCTTCATTCGGAATGACCGTTTTCGTTCGGGATGACATTTTTTCCGTCATGCTGAACTTGTTTCAGCATCTAATCCTCTGCTAAATCATTCCAGTCTTTATTTTTTTCTTCTACAAGATTATTTTTCCATTCTCTATGCCAGTTTTTCAACTGTTTTTCTCGTGCAATCGCAGCATTCATATCATTGCATTCTTCAAAATATACCAGCTTTGTACAATTATATTTATCTGTAAATCCTTCATATACATGATTCTTATGTTGCATCACTCTTTTATGCAGATCACTTGTTACACCAATATATAACACACTGTTTGTTTTATTTGTCATAAAATATACATATGCTTTTTCTGCCATAATGTTCCTTTTTAGATCCCGAATCAAGTTCGGGATGACAGTTTTCCATTCCGGGATGTCATTTTTCCCCCGTTATGCTGAATTCACCCCAATCTGTCATGCTAAATTCACCTCAATCTGTCATGCTGAACTTGTTTCAGCATCTAATATAAATTCGCCACTCCCTACTTAAGCATCTTTTCCAAATCAACCAAATCATCAGCAATCTGTTTCTGTAAATGTCGTTCGCTACGCTCACTTACCGAGTTTCTTGCAGAAACTCGCCTACAACATCTTCTTAAGTTCATTTAAATCTTCCGCAATAGTTTTATTCAGTTCTTCAATTTCAGCAATCAAAGTAGCAGGAGCTGGATATTCAACTTTTTCGTAAACGATTTCTTTGTATTTGTTGATGCTTAAATCATAATCGTTGGATACAATTTCTGATTTTGGAATAAAGAAAGATTGTTCTGTGCGTTTGCGATCTTTTTCTGCATCAAGTTTATGATAACGAGCAATAACATCTGGAATATCATTTGCTTCTGTAGGTTGTCGTTTATCATCAAGACTGTAACCATCGGCTTTCATATCATAGAACCAGACATTGTCAGTTCCGCCGGCACCAGTTTTTGTGAACACAAGAATACCTGTACTAACTCCAGCATAAGGTTTGAATACACCACTTGGCATACTGATTACTGCCTGAAGCTGATGATTTTCTACAAGTTCTTTGCGGAGAGCTTTATGTGCATTTGAAGAACCAAACAAAACTCCGTCTGGTACAATACAAGCACAGCGGCCACCTTTTTTAAGCATGCGGATAAACAGAGCTACGAAGAGAAGTTCTGTTTTTGTTGTAGCACAGATGTTTGTAAGGCTTTCTGCAATTGTTGATTTATTAACACTGCCAGTGAATGGTGGATTTGCAAGAATTACATCAAACTGACCTTCAATTTCATTTGCTTTACTTACACTGTCCTGGTATGCAATGTGTGGCTCACGGATGGAATGGAGCATAAGGTTCATAGCAGAAATTTTGAGCATTGTAGAACCAGTATCAAAACCTGTTAAAAGTCCTTTTGAATAGTGATCCCATTCCTTGTCACCCATTTTGTTTCCGAAAGTGTCGCGGATATATTCTGCAGAAGAAATAAGGAATCCGGCAGTACCACAGGCAGGGTCACAAATTGTATCCATAGGCTGAGGTTGAATAAGTTGAACCATCATATCTCGAATCTGTTTTGGAGTACGGAACATTCCAACCTGGCCAGAACTGTTCATTTTACTGAGGACATATTCGTAAATGTCACCAAGCATATCACGTGCCTGAACTTCTTTATTTTCAAAAAGTTCATCAAGTTTTGTTACAACGGCTTTAAGAGTCTGTGGACTTGGAATTGTAAAACTTGAGTCTTTCATGTAACGGGCAAATGCAGAATCTTCGTTAGCGTTTATGTTTTTGATGAACGGAAAGATTTCTTTTCCCATAAGAGTAAAAAGTTCTTCTTCAGGAAGGTTTTTGAAAACATGCCAGCGGTAGTTCTGTTTGTCTGCAGGGAAGATGTGATCTTTCTTTTCGCCAGAGAATTTTTCGTACTGTTCAGTTTCATTTTCAATCTGATCCAAAGAATGGATAAACATAAGATAAGAAAACTGTTCGATAACAGTAAGGTATTCGGACATTCCTGCACTAAAGAAGTCGTCCCAGATGGAATCTATTTTGTTTTTAATTTCGCCGGTGATCATGTGTGATTTTCTCCTTAATATTACTCTATTAGTATAACATATATTAAAATTTTATTTATGCATTGCTAGTTAATAAAAAAATTGTTATTCAATTAATAGAATAATTTCATCCACAGTTTTTAAACATAGTTAAAAAAAAAAGAGCCTCGGATTTATCCGAGGCTCCTTTATCGAAGGTCTTCAAGACTAGTCTTGTTTAATCTTGAAGAGCATCATATCCCGCTCTTATCGAAGAAGCGTTAAAAACAAATGCACTAGCATTTCGTTTAGCTTTTTCCTTTAAACCGCGTGAGCCTCGGATTTATCCGAGGCTCTTCTATCGAAGGTCTTCAAGACTAGTCTTGAAGAGCATCATATCCTTCTTCACCAGTTCTTACTTTTACTACATTTTCTACATCGTATACGAAAATCTTTCCGTCACCAATGCTTCCTGTATAAAGAACTTCCTTAGCAGCAGAAATTACTAAATCAACTGGAACTTCTGATACTACGATATCAACCTTGATTTTTGGAAGAAGTGTCATGTTAATTTCAGCACCACGATACTTCATTGTGTTACCATGCTGAACACCACAACCAAGAACGTTTGTTACTGTCATACCAGTTACATTGATGTCGTTCATTGCTGCCTTCAAATCTTCAAACTTACTCTGACGTGTAATAATTGTAACCATATGGAACTTAGCATCAGGTCTGCTTGGAGCCTTTGTAACAGGAACTGCTTTTTCTACAGGAACCTTAGCAGCACCTGCAGGAGCACCTTCTGTCATTACCTGTGGAGCAACCATAAAGTCTGCGTAAGAAGAATCAATACCATGTTCAAGCTTATCAAGACCAACAATTTCTTCTTCTTTGCTTGCTCTTAATCCATGGAACTTCTTAACCAAAGCAAATGTGATAATCATACAAACTGTTGTCCAAGCAACAATTGCTAATTCTCCAAGACACTGAATACCTAACTGCTTAAATCCGTGTCCGTAGAATAAACCTGTATCAACACTGAATAAACCACATGCAATTGTACCCCAAATACCATTTGCTAAGTGAACAGCAACAGCACCAACTGGGTCATCAATATGTAACTTAAGATCAATAAATTCTACAACAATTACTACTAAGAAACCTGCAACAATACCAATGATTGTAGCACCTAAAGCATCACAACAAGCACAAGGAGCTGTAATTGCAACAAGACCTGCCAAAGAAGCGTTCAATGTCATTGAAACATCAGGCTTACCGTTTTTAATCCAAGTAAAGATCATTGTTGTTACACAAGCAACTGCTGGAGCAATTGTTGTTGTTGTGAATACAGCAGCTAAACCACCAATTCCTTCCAACTGTACACAAGCAGCACCGTTGAATCCGTACCAACCAAACCAAAGAATAAATGTACCAAGAGCACCAAGTGTCAAAGAGTGACCAGGAATAGCGTTTACTTTTGTTACTTTTCCTTCCTTGTTGCGTTCATACTTACCAATACGTGGTCCAAGGAAAATTGCACCGATTAAAGCAGCAACACCACCAACTGAGTGAATTGCAGCAGAACCAGCAAAATCAATAAATCCCATCTGAGCTAACCAACCCTGAGAGTTCCAAACCCAACCAGCTTCAATTGGATATACAACTGCAGAAATAATTGCAGAATAAATACAATATGCACTAAACTTTGTTCTTTCTGCCATTGAACCAGATACGATTGTAGCTGCTGTTGCACAGAATACTAAGTTGAATACAAAGCTTGACCAGTCAATTTCAGCAAAGCTTGTAAAAAGCTGCAAATTTGGACATCCAATAAAACCAAAGAAATAGTTTTCGCTCATCATTAAGCCAAAACCAAGGAACATAAACATTGGTGTACCAATACAGAAGTCCATTAAGTTTTTCATGATGATGTTACCAGCGTTTTTTGCACGGGTAAATCCTGTTTCTACCATTGCGAAACCACACTGCATAAAGAATACTAATGCAGCACCGATGAGGAACCATACGCCCCAAACTTCACTCATAATCAACCTCCTTATAGTTGATAAAAAAGAAAAGGCATCGATTTTAGCCTGCAGATAATCTTCTACAGATTTAAATCGACGCCTTTGTCTTTGAATAATAATTTGATATTTTACAAAAAAAAGACGCCATGACTGAATAAGTCACGGCGTCTTTGTCGTTTTGATGTTTTAATTTATATTAATTTATGATAAAAAAATCAATAAGCAATATAGCGATTTGTATTTTTTACATATTTTAATATTATTATTTGTAATAATTACATTGCCAGATTTTTTATTCTTATTTTTCAATTTGCAAATTTATACAAAAAAAGCTGCATCAGTTTTCACCAATACAGCTTTTCTTTTAAGAACAAATTATATTTCTATATTTTGCAAATTATCTTACGCTGAACAAAAGGTCTCCATAAGATGGAACTGGCCATTCTGTAGCTGGAATTAATCCTTCAAGTTCATCAACGTTAGCACGTAATTCACCCATGATAGAAATTACATTGTCTTTGAAGTAAACAGCAAGTTTATCTGCTTCATCAATTGATTTTACTTCTACAACTGCTTTTTCAAGACTCTGAACTTTACCATAAATGCTTGCTGTAAGTTTTCCAATATTCTTTACGAGATCAGATTCATAGCTTACATCAACTCCAAGTCCTGATTTAACTGCAGCTGAATCAGCAAGTGTTTTTCCATAGCTTGCAGCAACAGGAAGATAAAGTTTCTTTGTCATATCAATCATTGTTAATGCTTCAATGTTGATAATCTTGCTGTAGTTTTCGTTATAGATTTCATAGCGTGATTTAAGTTCAATATCATTGAAAACACCATGTTTCTTAAGAACATCGGCATTTTTCTTGTCACAGAGGTGAGCAAGTGCTTCTGGTGTTGTCTTAAGGTTCATTAAACCACGTTTTTCAGCTTCTTTAACCCATTCATCAGAGTAACCGTTTCCGTTGAAAATGATTCTCTTGTGTTCTTTAATTGTTTTAAGAACTAAATCGTGTACAGCAGCTGTAAGATCTTTAGCTCCTTCAAGCTGATCTGCAAACTGACTTAAAACTTCTGCAACTGCAGTATTTAACATAATGTTACAACAAGCAATTGAATCATTAGAACCAAGTGAACGGAATTCGAACTTATTTCCTGTGAATGCAAATGGTGATGTACGGTTACGGTCTGTTGTATCCTTGTTGAAATCAGGAAGAACAGTTACACCAATCTGCATTTTTTCTTTACCCTTTCCACCGTATGCAACACCAGCTTCAAGTGCATCGAGAATTGCAGTAAGTTCATCTCCCAGGAAGATAGAAATGATTGCTGGAGGCGCTTCGTTAGCTCCAAGACGATGATCGTTTCCGGCAGAAGCAACTGAAATACGGAGTAAATCCTGATAATCATCTACTGCCTTAATAACAGCGCTCAGGAAAAGGAGGAACTGAGCATTCTGGAAAGGAGTAGCACCTGGATCAAGAAGGTTTTTACCTGTATTTGTTGAAATTGACCAGTTGTTATGTTTACCAGATCCGTTTACACCTGCAAATGGTTTTTCATGAAGCAAACATACCATACCATGGCGGCTTGCAACTTTACGCATCATTTCCATTGTAATCTGGTTGTGATCACAAGCAAGGTTTGTTGTTGAGAAGATTGGTGCCAGTTCGTGCTGAGCTGGAGCAACTTCGTTATGTTCAGTTTTAGCAAGGATTCCAAGCTTCCAGAGTTCTTCGTTCAAATCTTTCATGAATGCCTGAACACGTGGTTTAATCATACCAAAGTAGTGATCTTCAAGTTCCTGTCCTTTAGGAGCTTTGGCACCAAACAATGTACGTCCTGTATAAATTAAGTCTGGACGTTTATCATAAACTGATTTGTCTACAAGGAAATATTCCTGTTCTGGACCTACAGTTGTTTTTACAGATGTAACATCTTCATTTCCAAAAAGATGAAGAACACGTACAGCCTGTTTTGAAATAGCTTCCATTGAGCGGAGTAATGGAGTCTTTTTATCAAGAGCTTCACCTGTATAAGAACAGAAAGCTGTTGGAATACAAAGTGTTCCGTCTTTAATAAATGCATAAGAAGTTGGGTCCCATGCTGTATAACCACGAGCTTCGAATGTTGCGCGAATACCACCACTTGGGAAAGAAGAAGCATCTGGTTCACCCTGAACTAATTCTTTTCCGCTGAATTCCATAATGATTCCGCCATCTTTAGTTGGCTGAATAAAACTGTCGTGTTTTTCAGCAGTTACACCTGTTAAAGGCTGGAACCAGTGTGTAAAATGTGTAGCTCCTTTTTCAATTGCCCAATCTTTCATTGCATTTGCAACTACTGTGGCAACACTAGGATCAAGCTTTTCGCCACCTTCAATTGTTTTCATCAACTGCTTGTAAGTTTCTTTTGGCAGTCGAGCCTTCATTGTTGTTTCGTTAAAAACATTTTCTCCAAAAATAGATGTAACTTTGTCCATATTACTGGAACCTCCTGAAAAAAAAGCATAAAGGCGCCGAAACTCCCTGTAGTTATCCCAGAAAAAATCGGCGCCTTTGCCATAAATTACTGATAGATGTTTATAAAAACAAAAAGGGTCGCAAAACCTCTAGTTTTGCGACCCCATTGTCGTTTGTTAAATCATTTATACATCTTATAAAAAAAAGTGTCAATAATATTTTATTTATTTTTTTTATTATCTGCACAAATGTTTTAAAGTCATACATGCAACAGCCTGACTTAACAATTGTTTTTCCTTTTCAATCTGCTGATTACATTTATCAATCTTTGCCTTTAATACATCTGTTTCACTGCCATATCCGGTTTTAAATATTGTTTCCTGCTGTTTGATTTTTGCATCACAAGATTCAATTTTTAAATCCAGATATTCAATTTTCATAGAACAAACTTCTGCTGTATTCCATTGCTCGTTAAATGTTTTCTTAATTGTTAATCGGGCATCTAAAGAATTTATATCGGCAGTTTTTGTTTCACTGATTTTACGGGAAATATCATTTAATTTTTTTCCACCATCCCAGATTGTTGTTTTTATACCAATGGAAAAATTAGCAGTATAATCATCTTTTCTAAGCCAGTTTGACTCAAGAAGCGGCAATCTGGAACCACCATATCCTAAAGAAGCCTGTACTGCAATATCAGGTTTCCAGTAAATAAAACCTTCTGCAATTTCAACTGCAATCTGATTTACTTCTTTTAGTTGTGTCAGAATTTTTATTGAAAGCTGATTTCCAGACAAAGCTTTTTCCAGCAGTTCATCTTTATTTGATTCCAGAATTTTAGATACCGCTTTTTCATCAATTTTGAAATCAATTTTTTCCAGAGAAAGATCTTCTATTCCTGTTGAACGAACCAATTCCAGAAGCTGATTGTTTATCTGTTCCTGTAAATCCTGCTGAGCAATTTCCAGTTCTTTTGACTGAATCTTTGCATCTACAACATCCTGATGTAAAATCATTCCGGACTTTTCTGCACTTTCGGAAACTTTTACAAGACGATTTACAAAGGTCTTTTCCTCTTCAATTATTTTGTTAATTCTATTTAAATAAATTAAACTTAAAAGACGAGTCTGCAATTCAGTTTCCAGCTGCTGCTGTTTCATTTCAATCTGAGACTTTTTAATTTCTGAAATCTGATTATATAATTTTACAGCATTTGTTAATTTTCCCCAGGTATAAACCGGTTGCATTATAGAAAGCTGAAAAGTATATAAAGTATTTTCCATTCCATCGTAAATCTTTACATATTGTCCAGTTCCGGAAGGTTTTACTCCAGTTGGCCATTGAATGGAATTAATAACATCATCCACATTCAGATAAATTGCATCAACTGGAGGTTTTAACATATAAGTTCCGCTTACCTGCAAATCAACCGTTGGACCAAAACCTGCATATGCATCTTTTACATCAAGAAGGCTGCGATTATATTCTTCCCGTAAACTCTGCATTTCAGGATTTTTTTCAATCGTTGAATTGTACAGATCCTCAAAGCCATATTTTTGAGCAAACAATAGAGAAAAACTAAAAAAAAGAATTGTAGTAATCAGGCACTTTTTCATAGGCTTACTGTAACTGAACTGTAAATGATGAAACATCGCTTCTTAACTGAACAGTTTTTTCTTTTCCACCAGCGGAAACTTTTACGTTTAATGTTGCAAATTTTCCAGTATAATCTGAATCATTCCAGTAACGTCCAGAACCTAAACCAGAGAAAACTCCGTGTTTTTCTGATCCTGCAGTACCAAGAGACTGAGAATATGTGGTAACCTGTCCCAAATCTTCTGAAGTTGCAGCAGCAGTCATTGAAACAACAATTCCATCATCCCCTTCATCACCTTTAACTTTCAACTGACCGTTTACAACTGGAATATTATGACGAGTTGATTTTCCATAAAGATTGATTGTATATGAAGGATTTTTTATTGTTTTAATAATTTCTGTTTTATCTTCTGGCCAGAAAGCATAATTTTTTTCTGTATTATCTCCATTAAAACAAGCTTTCCAGGTAATTTCATCACTACTTTGAGCATAAGAAATTTTTACTTCTGGAGTATTTTCAATTTCTGAAAGTCTATTTTCTTCGTTTAACCAACGTGGATAATTTACTGCAATTGAACCGGCACCTGTAATAATTGTTTCGTAAACTTTATCAGCAAACTCTATTTCATCTGTTGATTGAGGAACTGAAACTTTTACTAAAACAGGATGATTTGTATTATTGCCGCTTGTTACATCAATTAAATTTATATTCAAAATTGTAGATTTTTTTACAGATTTTAATTCCTGATAAATTGTATTACTAAAACTGTCGGAAACAATTAAAGTCTGACCTTTTGTTAAACCGTAATTTTCATGATAAAAAAGCATGTAAACATTTGTATAATCTGCATCTTTTCCAAAATCAGGGAATGATTCTTTCCAGACTAATTTACTGATTGAAAAACTTCCATCTGAAGCTGTAGTTGTATGTCCATAATATCCGGAAGGTCTGAATTTTGTTCCAGATTTCCAGCTTTTAAAATCATTATCTCTTTCTTTCTGATTTGTATAAGCATATACGTCTACATTGGCAATACCACGTTTTGGGTTTGAAGAAGATTCACTGTCAACAACAATACCACCGGTTCCACCACTAAATACAGAGTAACAACCTGTAAAACTAATCTGTAAAAATAAAATACCAATCAAAGTTTTTAGTAAAATCGAAGTTTTCTTTTTCATATATATGCCTCTTATTTCAAGAATTTCTTTTCTTTTTCACTTTGTTTTAATGCTGATTTACGTTCTGTCATATAATATAAAACAGGAATTAATAAAAGTGTAATTAATGTTGAAGTAATCAAACCGCCAACAATTGCCTGGCCCATTGGAGCATAAATTTCCGCACCTTCACCACTTGCAACTGCCATTGGAATATCACCAAGTAAAGTTGTTAATGTTGTAATTAAAATTGGTTTTATACGACTTGCCGCACCATCTGCTACCGAATCATGGAGAAGTTTTTCTTCTTCATCTGGAGTTAAAACAACATGCCATTCATCATCACGATCTTTAAATCCAGATTGTTTTGCAATTTCAAGACGGCGCTCTTTTCTAAGCTGATTTATATAATCAACAAGAATAATACCATTGTTTACTACAACACCGGATAATGAAACTAAACCTAAAAGCGAAAGCAAATTCAATGTTGAACCAAAAATCATTAAGCCAAGAATAACCCCAATAAAACAGAAAGGAATTGTCATCATGATTAATAAAGGCTGCTTAAATCGTTCAAATTGAAGTGCCATTACAATGTAAACAAGGAAAATAGCGATTAAAATTGCAGTTACCATTGGAGCAACCATATCACCAATCAAAGCCATAATACCGCCGGATTTTGTTTTAATTCCATTTGGTAAAGGATTTTTTGATAAATATTGATTTACACGGCTGCTTACTCCAGATGTATTTTCACTTACTAAAGTTGCTGAAACGGTAATTGTCTTTGCACGGTCTGAATGGTTTATCTGAGAAATTGATTTTTCAACACGAATATTTGACAGATTTGCAAAAGAAACTTTTCTTCCATTAGAAGTTACAATGTGAACATTAGAGATTGTGTCTTCTGTAATATTATTGTCTGCAATGTCAGAAGATAAATGAACCTTAAAGCGATTTCCAGACTCAATATCTTTATAACGACCAGCATCTAAGCCTCTGAAAAGAATTGCAGAAGTTATTCCCGCTTCATAACTTGTAATACCAAGGGAACTTAAATATTCCTGGCTCATATCAATTACCATTGTACTTGTATCAAAATCAGTATCCAGTTTTGCAGTTACAACTTCCGGATCAGTTGCTAAAAAGTCTCTTAAATTGCTGGCAGTTTCATACAATGCATTCATATCTTCTGAAATAAGGGTTAAACCATAACCACCACCGCCAGAAACATAACTTACAAGTTTATCAAAACCACCGTTTGCTACAGTAATTTTGCTGTCTGGAATTACAGAAGACCAGATTTCCTGCATCTGAAGCATAATATCGTGAATGTCTCTTTTTCTCTGTGCAACTGGTACTAAAACAACATGTGCATAGCCGCTTTCTGGATTTGCCTGAGCTGCAATTCCTTTTGTATTACTTCGTCCAACATAAAAAACTACATTGTCAATTTCTGGAACATATTTATATAAAAGTTTTTCTGCAACTTCCATTTTTGCTTCAGTTTCTTCAATGGTGGTACCAATTGGAAGATCCATTGCAATAAAGAAATCGCCAGAATCTGTAGAAGGAATAAATGCAATTCCAAGTCTGAGTGCAATAAATCCGGAAAAAATTAAAAGCAAGATTGAAGCAACCACAACAAGAAGTTTATTTTTTAAGGCAACATTTAACAGTTTTCTATAACCAGATTCAATTTTATCCATAACAATATCAAATCGTCTTGGCTTGTTTCTGATTTTTGGACCACTATCTTTTAATAAAAGTTTTAACAAATATGGAACAATAACTATAGCAACTACAAATGATGCAAAAATTGCCATAATGATTGTAAGTGCTACTGCATGTAAAATTTTTCCAATTAAACCTGACAATAAAGCAATTGGAACATAACAAACAATTGTTGTTGCGGCGCTGGCAAGAATTGATGCGGCAACTTCATCCCATCCTTTGTAAATTGCCTGATTTACTGTATATATCATTTCTCCAGAACCAGATTTTCTCTGCTTGTAATAACGATATATCTGATCCAACATAACGGAGGAACCATCTACAACCATACCAAGAGAAATTACCAGACCAGAAAGGGACATAAGATTTAATGAAATTCCCATTACTTTAAGACCAATTAAACTGAACAAAATACAAAGTGGAATTGAAAGTGAAATTGTTAAAGTAGCCCGCCAGTCTGCAAGGAACAGGAAGATTACAAGTACAGCAAAAATAATTCCCATAATTCCTGAAGTAATTACAGTTTTTAAGGAAGCTCCAACCTGTCTGCTGTCGTCTGAAATTATATGGAAGGAAACTGCACCATTTGTTTCTTCGGTGATTGATTCAAGAACTTTTTTAACCTTTTTACAGATTGTTACAGTATCACCGTCATTTCGTTTTGTAATACTGACAATTGTTAAAGGATTTGTACCATCAGTTACGTGATAGGTTTCTTCCGGATAAGAAAGTTCTACAGATGCTACATCACTTAATCTGATAATATTTGTACCGTCGGCAACTCCAACAGGTAAATTGGAAATATCTTCAATAGAATTAAATCCACCTGAATACCGAACTTGAATTTCCCGATTTTCGTATGATGCACTTCCTAATGGTAAAGTTGTATTTCCATAGCTTAAAACCTGATAAACACTGGCAACAGAAATTCCTTTTGAAGTTAATTCATCTACATTAAGTTTTATATCAACCTGAAGTTCTTTTTCCCCTTCAACCTGAACTTCCGAAACACCATCAATCTGAGTTATGCGTGGAGTTAATTCTTTTTTTATAAAATCAGTTACACGACCAGCATCCTGCCCTGCTTCAACAGAAAATGAAATTACAGGAAGCATAGACATTCCACCAACCAAAGCAATTGGTTCCTGAATACCATCTGGCAAATCATCTTTTAACTGAGAAATTCTGTTTCTAAGTTCTACCAGCTGATCATAAGCATCACATCCATCTGCGTAAGTAATAGTAATCCAGCTTAAAGAATTAAAAGACTGGCTGTCTACACCCTTAAAATGAGGTAAAGTTACTACACCCTCTTCAAGAATTTTTGTAACATCCTGTTCAACATCTTCTGCACTTGCTCCAGGATATACTGTCATTACAATTGCCTGAGGCATGGAAATATCAACCATAAATTCTGTAGACATTCCTGAAACAGAATAAAAACCAAAAACTGCCAGTACTATGAGAAAAATTGAAATAATAATTGGGTGTTTAACTGAGAATTCCGAAATCTTCAAAATATATTCCTGTTTCTAATCTTCAATACCATGCTCTTTTAAAGCGTCACTATATAATCTGACTCTTTGTCCATCAAAAATAAAGTTCTGTCCATCAATAACAAAGAAAGTATCTTTAAATTCTGATGGAACAATAAAATTCAAACCATCATCAGGAGTTTTTTCAGGTTTAATAAAATGAACAGTCTGATTTTCTGAATCATATGTATAATAACTTCCGTCCAGTTTTTTTACCTGCATTGGGAGTGTATAAACATTTTTATGAGTTTTATAAGCAACCTGAACTTTTACATACATACCAGGTCTAAAACGCTGGCCAGGTTCATTTAAAAGACAAATAACTTCAAAATTCTTACTTTCAGGAGAAACGTATGGCGCAATATTTTTAATTGTGGCTGAAGTTACAGCATCTTCAAACATATCTCCAGAAGAAGGACGGGTAACTTTTACTTCCAGTTTTTCCCGATCCATTGTAAAAAGATCAAAATATTTTTCAGGAACCTTAAGACGAACTACCTGTGTTGAAAGATCCGCAAGAACAGCAATTGGAGCGGTGGTTGTACCAATTCCACCAACTGACTGATCTGCAATTAAAACTGTACCAGAAACTGGAGCTTTAACTAAAGTATATCCTACCTGAAGTTTAGCCAGATTATACTGAGCAGTTGTAGCATCATATTGTGCTCTTGCATTATCATAATTCTGCTGAGTTGTAGCACCGGCTTTATAAAGATTTTTAACTCGGTCAAAAGTTCCTGCCGCTGCCTGATATGCTGCTTTTGCCTGAAGCATTTGCTGTCTGTATGGAGCATCATCAATTCTTGCAATTAAAGTATCTTTTTCAACAAAGTCCCCTGCTTTTACAGGATATTCCATAATTGTTCCAGCAACAAAAGGCACAACAGGAATCATGGAATCTGCTTCTACATAACCGCTTATATTAATAGATTCAATCAAATCCTGTTGAACTGGCTTTTGAACAACAACTGTTGGTAAATTTTCTGCCTTCTGTTCAACCTTTTTTTTACCTGTAAGAAGAATAATTAATAAAACAAAAACAATAAGGATTGCAATGGCAATAATAATTTTCAATATTTTTTTTGAAGCTGCTTTCATAATTATTTTGAATTTATCAATTTATTTTGATTTTGAAAATAAATAAACTCTAAATTATCGAAAAAAAAATAACAATTTTTTATTCTTTTTATTTGAACGGTTTTCCTTTATTCTTTCTATGTTTAACTAAAAATTTGCCTGTCTTATATTTTCATTATATAATAATTTTATGAGTGATAAGAGTTTTAGTTCAATTATTAGTGGAATTATTTCAGCTGCAGTACTTATTGTTTTAATTGGTATTGGTGTTACAACATGTATTTCTAAAAATCAGGATGATAAGATTCAGGTTCTGGAAAAAAATATTACTGAACTTAAAGAAGAATATATTCCAGTAAGATTTGTAAAAACAACTAAACAAAATAAGATTTATGTAAATGTTTCTTTCTATAACAAGGAAGATAAAAAAATTGGAACTAAAAAAATAACTTTCCAGCACGGAAATGAAATTTTCTTTGATTTTAAAACTGTAACAATTAACTCAAATGTCACAATCTTTTTCCCATACATGATTTTTACAGATATGATTGCTCCTGAAAACGGAGAAAAATTATACGACGAATATTCAAAATCTACAGATCAGCAGAAACTTTATAATTTTGATGATAAAGAAGTTTTAAATCTTGTAAACGAATATTTTAGAAAAATTATTAACAATGAACCTTTTGATACAGATACTGTAAAAGGAAGTGGTGTTCACGATTTAGCAGGAATCAGAAGCTTTGTTGATGGTAAAACTTATGAAATTGTCTGCCATAATAAAACTGGTGGAATTGAAATTGTAGAGGAAAAATAATGGACGAAAACTTTCCAATCATAGGCGTATTTTTATCAATAATCACAAGTGTTTTAGACTTTATTTTACCAGCCGTTTTAATTCTTTGTGGAATCGGATTAGTTTATATAATTTTCTATGTAATTGAACAGAAACTTACATCTGACAATAAAGTATTAAAATTGATTGGTGCAGGCTTTGCAAATTGCTGCAGTCTTGCATTAAAAAATCTTCATATCATCATAATTTCTGTGATAGTAATTGGATGTTTAAATTATATTCTTGTTTTCGGAAATAATATTGTAAATATATATAACAAGCAGCAGAAAATAAAAGAACTGTCTCTGGTTGTAAAAAATTTAAGCCGTGAAAAAACAGTTGCTGAAATCACTCTGTTAAAAAGAGAAGGTGACGATTCTTACTATAAAGTAATTGTTTTTGATAATGTTGCCGGTGAAAAAGTTTACGAAAATAATATTCATCTTAAAGGTAAAAAATTATATGTAGATTCAATCGTTTTGAACTTTGAATATTCAGAAATTGAATCGGGAAATAAAAATAATATTGCCTTCCCATACAGAGTTTTCTCAGAAAAAATCGAACCTGTAAACGGTATTCTTCTAAAAACATTGTATCAGGATGAAAATGATGAAGTCCTCCAGACAGAAAGTCAGAGTGCTTTAGGATTATCAGAAGAAACTTATAGACAAAGAGCAGCGGAATTAATTGAAATCGTAAAAGATCCTGCAAAAAGCCGTGAAATGGGTATTAGAAGCAGCCATGGAGCATATGCAGAAATTCCAGATTCAGCCCGGGAAAATGATGTTTATATAATCAAAGTTGAAAATACTGGCGGACTTAGCTGTTCAATGTCTAAAATGAATTACGAAGACAGATTGCTTGCTGAAGAATAATTCATTTCTTTCATCAATTTTTTAAGAACAAATAAAGCAATAATACTCATTAAGATTTCAGCACAGCAGGTTGAATATGCCAGACCAAAAAGTCCAAATGCTTTGCTGAAAATCAGAATAAATGGTATTTCAAATAATGCTTTTCTTAAAATTGAAAAAACAAATGCATGGCGGCCAAATCCAAAGGATTGAGATATTCCTACAACAACAAAATCTACACACATAAATGGAAGACTTAATCCAAATCCTTTTAAGAATCGTGAACCGATAGAAATAATTTCTTCACTGTTCATAAAAAAGCCTACCAGTTGTTTTGAAGCAAAAATGTAAATTAGAAGAACAACTGCAAGAGCAGTTAAAGTTATCTGAAAAATTTTCTTAATAGAATCTTTTACTCTAACAATATTTTTACTTGCATAATTGTATCCGATTAAAGGCATAACACCCTGACTAAAACCAAAAATAATTTGAATTGGCAGCTGATTTAATTTGTTTACAATTCCAATTGAAGCAACTGCAGCAGTTCCGAAAACGGCCGCAATATTATTAAAAATTGCCATTGAAATAACATTTAAATTATTCTGCACAACACCAGGAAATCCAACTGCAAAAATATTCTTTAAAACATCAGCCTTAAAACTAATATTTTTTGGATTAACACTAACATAAGTTTTTCCATGAAGTATAATCAGAAGAATAATAAAATAACTTAATGCAAAACAATTTGAAATAAAGGTTGCAAGTCCTGCTCCTGCAGCACCTAGATTTAATCCGAATGGTAAAATAAAGAATGGATCAAGAATTATATTCAATAAACAACCACTAATTGCACCAATGCTTGCATGAATAGAACGACCTTCTGCCCGAAGAATAAAACTGAATAAAATATTCATAATTCCAGGTACAGCACCAGCCCCTACAGTCCAGAATAAATAATCCTTAGTTGCAGAAAATGTATCTTCTCCAGTACCAAGAATATAAAGAATCTGTTTAGAAAAACTTAAGGTAATAACTGATAATAAAATAGAAAAGAATAAACCAAAATATATTCCAGTAGCAGAAGCTTTTTTTACATTATCATATTCTTTTAAGCCTAATTTACGGCTCATTAAACTGGATGCCCCTACTCCAAATAAATTGGTAATTGCATAAAATAATGTCATGGCAGGAGCAACAAAAGTAACAGCCGCGTTTTCAACAGGATTATTCAGTTTTCCAACAAAGAAAGTATCAGACAAATTATAAACAATAGAAACAATGGAACTGATAATCATTGGGATTGTTAATGTAAAAATTGCCTTTGTTACAGGCATTTTCTCAAAAAGTTCTTCTTTTGAAGAGGCATTGTTTTTCATAAGTTTATTTTAGCGGTTGAAATAATTTATGAAAAGAGTGACAGATAAAAATCTAATCTCTACAATTAATTAATATCTGAATTAAACTTCTCATTTCAAGAGACCAGATTTTTCAATCCATAATGCAACGCCGTCTTCATCATTAGAAGCAGTAAAATCCTTTGCAACTGAAGAAGCCTGAGGAATTGCATTTTTTACTGTTACCCCTATTCCACACCATTTTAAAGACTCAATATCATCATTATCATCACCAAAATAAACTGCATCTTCAGGACCAATTTCAAAAGCTTCAAGCATTGCCTTAACACCGTTTAATTTTGTGGCAGTTTTACTCATTATCTGAAAAAGAGTTCCCACAGCAACCGAAAAATAAGAGTCCTCTGTAATAAGGGAATTAATATGTTCGTTCAAATCTACCTTTTCATTGCTAACAAGAATTTTGAAAACTGAACCACAGTCATCTGGAATTTCAGGAAAACAATCTGTTACTATGGGAGCCCATTCAGGAATATCAACATTTGCATAAATTCCTCTGGAAGTTTCCATTGAAATTATACAACCTGGAATCTGAAGAAAATCCTTAAGCATTTTTTTAGCTGATTCATAAGGAATACTGTAATCAATAGAAGAATTGTTTATAAAAGTTCTTGCACCATTTAAAGTTGCTACTGAATCCGGATGCAATAATTCTTCGTATTGAGTGATTGCTCGTCTTGGGCGTGCTGTTGCAAACATCACTTTTACACCATTTTCCTGAAGTTTATTAAAAACTTGAACTGTTTTTTCCGAAACAGATTTATCAGTTCTGAGTAAAGTTCTGTCCAAATCTGTTATAATTGCTTTCAATTTTTCTCTCCAATCACTTTTCTTTTTTTATTTACTTTCCATTATTTATCACAATCTGATTTTTTTCTATAAACTTCTGCTTTTTTTTGTATAAATGGGAAATTCTACCTAAAATTCTACCTTAATTCCACGACCTGTCGATTTACGTAGAGTTCTACCTATGTTATGCTTAAACTATCCAAGGCCAAGGAACTAATAAAATCTAATTCAGGAGAAGAGTATGAACGCAATACAAACTGGAAAACTAATCTATCAATTAAGGACAGACAAAAATCTGACTCAAAAACAACTGGCCGATTTAATCAATGTAAGCGATAAAGCTGTTTCAAAATGGGAAAGAGGCGACGGATGCCCTGATGTTTCAATTATCCCAATTCTGGCCAATACACTGGAAGTTGATGTTGAAAGCATTATGAATGGTGTCCTTAGCGAAGAAATGATGAATAAAATCATTGGCAATCCTCCAGAAGTTTCTGTTACAGGAAAACGAGTAAAGATCTATGACTTTTGCCGCCCAGACAAATGGAGCAAGAATCAGATGAGAATTATGTGCAACTTATTTGAAAAGGTTTGTACTAAACTCAGTTCCGATTTTGCAACTATGAGCACATTCTCCTGCAATATAAAAATCGCCTGTGTGGACCAGCTTACAAACATTGAATTCCAGCGTTCTATTCCAAACAGCTGCTTTATCAGCGATTACAGTTATAATCAGGGTGGCTTTGTTATCGAAATTGATCCTGAATTTGGAAAAGCACTTTTAAAACAGAATCCTCAAACTTTCCCTGATATACAGATTTTTGATTTAGATGTAATGAAACATTACTTCACCGACAAAATCACCGAAGAAATCTTTAACAGCATTTTTGAACGTTTTTCTACCATAAAAGAGCTGACTCCACAGGAACGAACTGCCATTCAACTGCCATTTTCTTCCTACACTACATATCTTGGAAGTCTTTTGCAGGCTCCAAATCAAATGTGTATGCTGATAAGTCTGGAATGTGCAGCAGGAAATGCCCGGGGATACATCAATCTTCAGTTCAGCGATGTTTATCTTTCTACTTTGTATAATCTTAATTTTTTTGATGACGGCTATCCAGAAGTAAAAGTTGAACAGCTTCACGACATAAAAACTCCTGCCAGAGACGAACAGCTTACAGTTGAATTTGGTCGTTTTAATGATGTAAATGTAGATCTGGAAGTTGGTAAAATTCTGATATTTGATAATAAATTTTATTCGCCTCTAAATCTGGTTTACAAAAACAAAGTAATTCATACTGGACAGGCTGTAGTAATTGATGAGAACATGGGACTACGTATTACAGACGAAAACCTGCAAAACCTCACTTACACAGAAGAAAAGTACCTTTCCGTTCAACTGGGAAACACATTTCTTTTGCCAGAAGAAATTGAAGCTCTAAAAAAAGACAGCATCATCGAACTGAACAAAATGGCTGGTGAATTCAGTGCAGTTATTAAAAACGGACAGATTGTTGCCTATGGTGAAATTATAGTAGCAGATGAAAACTTTGGTATAAGAATTTGCAAACTGGCAAATTAATTCAAAAGTTAGAGTTTATATATTTAATTTTTTACAAACTGCGGAATGCCAGTCGTTTCAAGTCAATATTGGAATAACAGCCATGGTTGGGAAGCAGGAGAAGCAATAAAAGATGATGAAGGAATGCAGACAGCCAGAACTTTAGCAAGAAATGCAAGCTTCCTCATAAAAGCCATAAACGATGCAAAAGAAAAATACGGTCTTCCTAAAATGCCTGAAGATCGTGTCTGGACAAACTTTTTCAGAGATTAATAACGTCTGCGTGCATCTTGAATACTGTAATAAACCGGTTTTGGATTAAAATCTTTATCATAAAGACGGCTGGTATTTGTATCATTTATATTTGAAATCTTCAAACTCTCTTACCCATAATTAAATATTTTTATATACTAACTTCATGTTTTTATTATTGTTTTCAAATGTTTCAATCCTTCTTCTTTATATGTCAATTGGACTTATTCTTGTAAAGACCAGAAAAGCGTCTTTGAATCATATAAAATCATTAACAGGAATTCTTATTTATGTTCTTGGTCCTGCAATGATAATTAATTCCTTCCTAAAACTTGAATTCAGCTGGGAAGCATTTGCAAAAATCGGAATTTATTTTGTTCTTTCTCTTGTGGTTCAGATTTTATTTTTCCTTTTGATTTTTGTTTTTCTTGGTCGTAAATATTCTGATTCAAAATACAGAATTCTTACTGTTGGTTCTGTTCTCGGAAATGTTGGATTTCTTGGAATGCACGTTCTTTCAAGCATTTTTCCTACTGAACCAATTGTTCTTTGTTACAGTTCAATTAATGTTATGACAATGAATCTTATTGTCTTTACAATTGGAACCTATCTTATTACTAATGATAAAAAATTTATTTCTCTAAAAAGTGCAATTTTAAATCCAACTACAATTTCTCTTATTATTGCAATTCCACTTTTTATTTCAAATATTCATTTTCCAGCTTTTATTTTACAGCCTGTTGAATTGCTTTCGAAAATGAGTACTCCTGTATGTATGATTATTCTTGGAATGCGACTAGCAGATGCCTCTATTAAAAAACTTTTTTCCAGAGGATTTGTCTATATTACCTGTATTTTAAAACTTGTAGCTTTTCCAGTACTGGTATTTTTATTTGTAAAACTGATTCCAATGGATGATTCTGTTCTTAAAACTTCACTGGTTGTTCTTGCAATGACTCCTTCTGGAGCAATTATTGAATCCTTAGCTGAACTTCATGATTGTGAACAGGATTTTGCGGCTAATGTAGTTCTTTTGACTACAATTCTTTGCGTAATTTCAATTCCTCTTATGTGCATGCTTCTGGTAAAAATATAAAGTTTCTGGAGTTTTACGGTCAGTTTACCTTCCGCCTACAAGCATTCCTACGTTTCCGTGTAATGCCAGCCGTAAAAATCCAATTAATACAAGATGCAAAGGATAATATAGATAAAAGAACCATTTCATTCCTTTCCAGGTTCCACGCTGACCATTGTAGTTTGCTATAAATGGTAAAACAATTATAACTCCAAGCTGAACAAAGGCATAAACTTTATCAATACAGAAAAACCAGACAATGGAATACATAAGGACACAACCCATCATTGAAATAATCTGATTTTTAAGATTTCCATAATTGCGGTTTATATACATGATTGAAATTACAGCAATACAACTCCAGTCGGAAGGAAAAGTAATTACACAAATTGCAAAAGTAATCAGAATCTTTACAAAAACAGGAAATTTACATCGTTCTTCATCAAGAACAACCAGCAAAACAACAGCCCAGGCAAGACTCCACATTACACTTGTCTGATTAAAAATTCCTGTCTTCAATGGTATAAAAGGAATACCAAAAGCAAAATTATATGCAAAATGGGAAATAATTGCGAAAATAAATAATCGGCCTGCATATTTTTTTACATTGCGGGTATGCTGATATCCTTCTGCCACCATAAACCACATTGTTGGAGCTGTAAGACGACCTATTAAATGCAAAAGAATAATCCACCATTCATAACGATAATTTGGAATTTGAGGCCATAATACACAAGTTATATGATCAATTGTCATTGCAATAATGGCAAATAATTTAAGCTGATTTCCATTGAATCCTTTAAAAGATTTTTCATTTTCCAAAGTCTGCATATTTTTCACATTTTCCCATAAACTGATTAAGATTTTCTTTACAGTAAATAACCGTTCATTTCACCTTTGCCTTTTACTTCAACTTTGAACGGCCCCTGATACTGGAATATTTCTTTTGTCTGTACCCAGGTTGCTTCAGAAACATGAATTTTCATAGATTCACTTGTACTTTCCATTCGGCTGGCAACATTTACTGTATCGCCCCAAACATCATAAATAAATTTTGTTTTACCAATTACTCCGGCAACAAGATTTCCTGAATTTATTCCAATTCGAATTTTTATCTGAACAGAAGATTTTTCATTAAAATGATGAACATCTTCTAAAAGCCCTTTTGCAAACTTAACCATTTTTATGGCACCTTCTGAACTCATTTCTGAAGTAAGTCCAGTTGCCGCCATATATGCATCTCCAATTGTTTTGATTTTTTCAATGCCTTCATCTTTTGCCCGCTTATCAAACAAAGAAACCAGTTCATTTAACATAGAAACAGTTTCTTCCGCAGTCATTTCGCTGCTCATTTTAGTAAAGCCTACAATATCTGTAAATAAAATTGTAACATTCGGAAATTTCTGTGAAATTGTTTTATCTGGATTGTCAGTTAATTCACGGGCAATTGGTTCAGGTAAAATATTCAGTAACAGATGATCTGCTTTTTCATTAGCTATTCGAAGCTCACGGGTTCTTTCTTCAACTTTTATTTCCAGTTCCTTTTTGTAATTTTCAAGAATTTCAACTTCTCTTTTATGTGCTGATTCAATTGTTTCATTAGAATCCAAAACAACGAAAATATAAAGCACAATTGCCATAAATACTGTAGAAATATTTGTAAGATAGAACCCATGTGTTAACAATGAAAGCACAGATGAAATAATTGGAATCACAAGAAATAAAACTAAAGGAATACGGACTCTTTTAGAAATAATATGATAATTTAAAGAAATAAGAATAATCTGAACTATCATACATACTCCAGGAATGATTGTTGCCAGCATTCTACCCTTTGCCCGGTGATAATAATTCAGTTCATCATAAAAAAAGTACCAGCCATTAAATCTAGACACAACAAAAAGAATCACTCCAATCAAAAGTACAGTTTCTGCTGATATTAATAACAATGTATTTCTTTTTAAGTTTTCTGATTTATGAAAGAACAAATCTTTTAAATACAAATTAAAACTATGCAACATTAATAATGGAGCTAAATAATCTATTGATTTTGAAACAAGTAATATAAATCTTATAAAATCTCCAGGAACTCCATCATAAGCCAAATGAATTATAGGTGCACCAAGATAAATTACAGCACTAACTTCCAGCATAAAAATGGCAATTTTTCTTTTAATACATAAATTACTGGTAATCAAAATTAAGAATGCAATAAAAAAACAGGCGCCTTGTAAAAAAAGCATTATAAATCTTTGATAAGTAATTAAAAAGTCAAGCATTTGATTTTCTCTTTCCAATAATTGATTAAAAAAGTAACGGCGGAACCTTTCGGCCCCGCCTGAAACTAACAGATCAGCAAAAACTATTAATCATCCCCAAGGATTTTTATTAGTTCTCGCAAACGAAGAATTTCCTGCCAGATATACTGGCGTTCTTCTTGTATAAAAACTTCATTAAATGACATTTCTCGATAGGCTCTTTCGTAAGAAATCAAATCTTTTTTGAGTTCCTCAACGAAGTCGTCCATAAACTTACAAACCGATTTTTAGAAGAATTTCTGAATCTGTTAATTTCTGATACTTTTTTAAATGACTTAACTAACATACTTTCCTCCTTATCTCGTTAAAGTTTATTTCAAATTAATATAATAATACGCAAAAAAATTTCACAAAAAAGTAAAAAGAAATTTTTTACGTATAATTGCCTTCAAATATGATAAACTATAGTAGTAATATCTGTCTAGTGTAAAATTAAAACAATTTATTTAACTTTCTAATAATTTGTTATTTTGGTTTCCTTTTTTTTTCTTCATTGTTTAATAAATAGTTTTACACAAGGAAAAAATATGTATAGAAACAGAATTATTTTACTTTGCGCAGGACTTTTAATAGGTCAAAATTATTTTTATTCTTTCGAACGGGTTAGTACAAACGACTTATTAATGTCTTATTTAGAAAATGACGCAGAACTTAAAAAAACTGCCATCTCTGCTGAAAAAGCTCAGTTATCTCTTGATGCAACTCAGATTAACAACGGATTTGATATTGAACTTTCAACAGGTAATATAACTATCTCTGCAGATTCAAACGGAACAATTTTCAGCATTAAACCAAGTGTTCAAGCCTCTATTCCAGAAGCTTCAAATCTGAAAATTTCTGCATCAGCTTCTTATAATTACAAAAATGACACTTCAGAAATCAAGGATACAAAAATCAGTACTTCTGTTGATATTCTAAGCAATTCTTCTCTTAACAGAGAAATTTCCTTATTAAAAGCAGAACGTTCTCTTGAAGAAGCAAAACGAAAACTTAAAAAACAGGCCATTTCTGCAGAAAAAAATTTTTATTCTGAATTGAAATCCCTGTTAAATTCTACCAGTTCAATTATTAATGCTCAAAAAAATCTTTATACTTCCAGAATTGATTTTGAAAAAATAAAAGCTCAGGGTTTTACTTCAAGTTCCAGTACTTACAGACTTGCCCAGACAAAAGTTCAATCTGAAGAACACGAAATTGAACGTTCAAGCCGTCTTTTAATTCATTCTTATGTAACTTTCTATAAAAAATGCGGCCATAATGTTTCTTTTGATGAAAAAACTGATTTTTATTCGCTGATTCCAGATGACATTCCAGATATTGTTCCAATTGACGTAAATACTCTCAATCCAGATACATATTCCGAAATAGAAAATGCACTTTGGACTAATAAAATTAATTCCATGCAGAGAGATAATTCAAAAGATTATTCTTTAAGCGCAAGTGGAGGCTTTACTTTCAATAATTCTGCTACTTCATCAAATACAATTGATGCCGGACTTTCTTCTACCATTAATGGAGTTGTACTTTCAACAGGAATCAGTTTTCCTATAAGCGACAGTTTTTTTCCTTCATTCAGTCTTTCTGCCTCGGTTTCGCCTAATTCATTCCGTCAGAATTCTATTACAAAAAAACAGAATTCTCTTGCAGAAAAAGAAGAACAGCTTGCTATTGAAACTGCCCGATGGAATTACGAAATAAACAAATCAGAATGGATTCAAAATCTGGAAGATTTACTGTGGAACAAGAAAAATGATGAATCCTCTTACAATAATTATGTCACATTAGAAAAAGACATGGGAAGATATTACAGACAGGGAATTATTTCTCAAAGTGAATATTATTCTGCCAGAACAAATCTACAATCATACACAGTTAAGAAAATTATTAATGCCATTGATTTGATAATCTATAACGATAACATCTTAACTATGTTTATAGGGGCGTAATATGAAAAAGAAAAGCATAAAGATAATTGTTATAACTCTTGTTTTACTGGGAATTATTGGCGGAACTTTGATTATTCTCAGAAACTGTTTAAATAAATCCGAAGAAACCAAAACTGTATACACCGTAAAATCGGAAATTTATGAAAATATTATTGAAGTTTCCGGAACTGTTTCGGCTGCTCAACAACAAACATTACAGGCCCTTTCTTCAGGAACAGTTTTAGGAGTTTATGTAAAAGCCGGAGATTATGTAAAGAAAGGTGACATTATTCTTCAGCTGGACGACACAACTGAACAATACAATCTTGAAAAACATGATTATGATATGGCTGTTACAAGAATTACAGGTTCTGCAAAAGAATTAAAACTTAAACAAACCCAAAGACTTTCATTAGTTCAGAAAATTGCTGATAGAAAAGTTCGTGCGGCATTTGACGGTTTTATTGCTGCTCTTGATGTTTCAGTTGGAGATTCTCTTGAACCTAAAGATTCTGTTGGAACTCTTGTAAATGCTGATTATCTGACTGCTGAAGTTGAAATTCCTGAAACTGATGTTGCAAAACTGGTAGCTGGTCAAAAAGTTGAATTGAAATTTGCCAGTTATAATGAACCCGTTTATGGTTATGTAGAAAGCTGGCCTGCTATTGGACAAATAACTTCCCGTGGAGCCACAATTGTAAAAGCCAAAATCCGTATTGATGAATATCCTGATGTAATTCTTCCAAATTATTCTTTCACAGGAAAAATTCAAATTGAAGAACCTGTTACAAACTTAATTGTTGAAAGATATGCAATTGGTTATGAAAACAAGGAACCATTTGTTGTTCTGGAAAAAACTGGCGAAAAAATTCCTGTAAAAATTGTTCCATATGGAAAAGATTATGTAAAAATCCTGGACGGTCTTAATGGAAACGAAAGACTTATACAACAAAGTGCACCGGCAAAATCTGGTCAGAATAAAAACAGAAACAATCAGGGAAATATGATGCCTCCAATGGGTGAAATGGGCAAAATGCCTTCCCGCTAGTTTCTTACATTTGAAAAAGGATTCTTTATGAGTAATACCGTTGTAAAAGTTGAAAATGTTATCAGAACATACAAAATGGGTGATAATGAAGTTCAGGCATTAAAAGGAATCAGTTTTGAAATTAAACAGGGAGAATTTCTTGCAATAATGGGACCTTCCGGCTCAGGAAAATCTACCTGTATGAATATGATTGGTTGTCTCGACCGGCCAACTTCAGGACTGGTAGAAATAAATGGAAAATTAACATCAAAAATGTCGGAAAAAGAACTGGCTGTTTTACGAAATAAAACAATTGGTTTTGTATTCCAGCAGTATCATCTTATTCCAGGAATGACTGTTCTTGAAAATGTAATGCTTCCTCTTAAATATCAGAAAATTGAAAAATCTCAAAGAAAAAATCTTGCAGAAAAAGCTTTAGATTCAGTCGGCCTTTCTGATAGAAAAAATCACAGACCACATGAATTATCTGGAGGACAAAAACAAAGGGTTGCAATTGCAAGAGCCATGGTTACTTCACCAAAAATTCTTCTTGCCGATGAACCAACTGGTGCTTTGGATTCAAAAACTGGAAAACAGGTTATGGAATTGTTTCGCCAGATTAATCAAACTCAGGGAACTACCATTATTATTGTAACTCACGATCCTGGAATTGGTGCTTCAATGGAACGCTGTATCAGAATTTTTGACGGTTTAATTCAAGAAGGAGTGTAAGATGCTGGAAGATTTTTTATACGCGCTGCAAAGCTTTAAAAGAAATAAAACAAGAACTTTTCTTTCTCTTCTTGGAGTAATTATTGGAGTAGCTTCTGTAATCGTTATTACAAGTATGGGAAGCAGTTCTACAAAACAGGTTCAGGACACTTTTGGTACAGCCGGACTTGATGTTGTAAGCGTTACTGCAGGAAGAATGTACAGAGGAAGTTCCACATCATCTATTGTTCTAAACGAATCATTCCGTGAAGAAATTTTTGATGAAATCGAAGACATAAAAAAAATCTGGTTCAAAAACAGCCTTAATGCAACTATGACTTACGGAGAAGCATCTTCATCTGTAAATTGTACTGCCATAGAAACCGGTTATCTTGAAATGTATAATATGAATCTTGAATCGGGAAATTTCTTTAATGTTACCGACAATGTGGAAGGAAATCAAAAAATAATTTTAAATCATGAAACAGCTCAGGATTTTTTTCCGGCAGGAGACGCAATTGGAAATCATGTAAAACTTGTTATGGACAAAGTTTCTTTTAATTTTGAAATAATTGGTGTGCTGAAAGAACAGAATTCTGTTATGGAAAATGGAGCTGCCTTTATTCCAAGAGGATTTTATTTAAAAAAAATAAATCCAAATCAAAATGCTGATACAATGATGGTTCAGGCAGTTTCCAACGAAAAAGCATCAGAACTTGTAACAAAAATTACCAATTACTGTACAGAAAAAACAAATAATTCTTATGCCGTAAGAGTTTCTTCCATGCAATCTATGCTGGATCAAATGAGCGAAATCACCAATACAATGAGCATGATGCTTTCTGCAATCGCCGCAATTTCTTTACTGGTTGGTGGAATTGGAATTATGAACATTATGATTGTAACTGTTACAGAACGAAAGCAGGAAATTGGAATACGAAAAGCCTTAGGTGCCTCTCCTTCAGATATTAGACAGCAGTTTTTAATTGAATCTGCCAGCATTACTTTTATTGGCGGAATTATTGGTATAATTTGCGGAATTATAATAAGTCTTGCTGTTGAATATGTTCAAAAACAAGCTTTTATTATTAATATAAATGCCTGTGTAATTTCGTTTATATTCAGCGTTGTAGTTGGTATTTTCTTTGGCCTTAATCCTGCCAGCAGAGCCGCAAAATTAGATCCAGTTATTGCGTTAAGTGGAGAATAATTTTTTTATATATGAAGAAAGGGAACTCGTAACATTAAAGCAATTGACTATTTCTTTCTAAAGTAATATAACTAGTAAGGTTATAAAAACGAGCAAGGGCGTTCGTTCAATCAGGTAAACTGTTTTTTACACGATTGAATGAACGTCTTTTTTTATATCCGAAACTGTGCAGATTCTGCAAAGATTTTTTACGGAGTTCAAAGTGAGTAAAGCATTTCTGGTTCTGGCAGACGGAACGGTTTATGAAGGACAATCTATTGGAGCTAAAGGAATTTCAATAGGGGAAACAGTCTTTACAACTGGTATGACCGGTTATCTGGAAACACTGACAGATCCTAGTTATTTCGGACAGATAGTTACCCAGACTTTCCCATTAATTGGTAACTATGGTGTTATTCCAGAAGATTACGAAAGTAAAAAAAGTTGGGTTCGCGGATACATTGTTCGTGAACTGTGTGATTTGCCTTCCAATTTCCGTTGCGACGGAGATCTTAATTCCTTCCTTAAAAATCAAAACATTGTTGGTATTTGCGGTATTGATACCAGAGCTCTTACAAAAAAACTTCGAGAAGCCGGCGTTATGAACGGTATAATTATCAGCAACAGTGATGAAACTCCAATTGTAAATAATGAACTTCTTGCAAAAATAAAAGCCTACAGAGTTGAAAAATCAGTTGAAACAGTAAGTTCCAAAGAATTAAAAATTAAAAATGAAGAATTAAGAATGTATGATGAAGTTTCAAAAAATTGGCCTGAAACTAATCACAATATTTTTCATTCAGATAAAAAAATTAAGATTGTTTTGTGGGATTTCGGTGCAAAACATAACATTCAGCGCGAACTTGAAAAACGTGGTGCAGAAGTTTTAGTTGTTCCTTATTCATACACTGCAGAAGAAATTCTTAAATTAAATCCAGACGGCATTATGCTTAGTAACGGTCCTGGAGACCCAAGTGATAATGTTGGAATAATTGGAGAAATCAAAAAATTATGTGAATCAGGAGTTCCAATTTTTGGGATTTGTCTTGGACACCAGATGCTGGCTTTAGCTCGTGGAGCAAAAACTTCAAAACTTAAATACGGTCACCGTGGCGGAAACCATCCTGTAAAAGATATGGAAACCGGAAAAGTTTATATTTCCAGCCAGAACCACGGTTACGCAGTAGAAAATGATACTTTACCAGCTTATGCAAAACTGGCATTTGTAAACTCAAATGATGGTACTTGTGAAGGCGTTACTTACACAGATATTCCAGCATTCAGTGTTCAGTTCCACCCAGAAGCATGCGGTGGCCCACACGATACAAATTATCTGTTTGATAAGTTTGTAAAATTGATTGAGGAGAAATAATATACGTCCACGTCAAGGCACGCTACGCTTAAAGCCTTGACATGTCCGTTTATCGGTTTTTTAAGGAGGTTAAAACCGCTATGCCATTACGTAAGGATATTCACAAAGTTATGATTATCGGTTCTGGTCCAATCATTATTGGTCAGGCTGCAGAATTTGACTATGCCGGTAACCAGGCTTGTAAGGCTTTAAAACAGCTTGGTCTTGAAGTTTGTCTTGTAAACTCAAACCCTGCAACTTTAATGACAGACCACGCAATGGCAGACGAAATCTACCTTGAACCACTTAATGTTGAAACTCTTCAGCGTATTATAGAAAAAGAAAAACCAGATAGTCTCCTTTCTACTCTTGGAGGACAGACAGGACTTACACTTTCAATGGAACTTGCAAAATCAGGATTCCTTGAAAGCCATGGTGTAAAACTTTTAGGAGCAAATCCTCTTACAATTGACAAAGCCGAAGACCGCCAGATGTTCAAAGATATGCTAGATGAAATCGGCGAACCTTGTATTCCATCAAAAGTTGTTACAACTTACGAAGATGCATTGGATTTTGTTACAAATGAAATTGGTTACCCTGCAATCATCCGTCCAGCCTTTACTCTTGGTGGTACTGGTGGTGGTATTGCTTATAATGAAAAAGAATTTGACGAAATTGCTCACAACGGTTTACATCGTTCTCCAATTCACCAGATTCTTGTAGAAAAATGTATTTCCGGTTGGAAAGAAGTTGAATACGAAGTAATGCGTGACTCAAAAGGAAACGTAATTACAGTTTGTTCTATGGAAAACTTTGACCCAGTTGGTGTTCATACAGGTGACTCAATCGTTATTGCTCCAACTGTAACTCTGGCAGATAAAGAATATCAGATGCTCCGTTCGGCAGCTTTGAACATTATTTCTGCTTTGGAAATTGAAGGTGGATGTAACTGTCAGTTTGCTTTAAATCCAGAAACTTTTGAATATGCAGTAATTGAAGTAAACCCTCGTGTAAGCCGTTCTTCTGCCCTTGCTTCTAAAGCTACCGGCTATCCAATTGCAAAGGTTGCAGCATTAATTGCAGTTGGTTTTACTCTTGATGAAATTCCAAACTTCGTAACAAAGAAAACTGCTGCATGTTTTGAACCAGTTTTGGATTACGTTGTTGTAAAAATGCCTAAGTTCCCATTTGAAAAATTTGTTTATGCAAGCCGCAAACTTGGAACTCAGATGAAAGCTACTGGTGAAGTTATGGCTATTGGTCAGAACTTTGAAGAAGCCATTTTGAAGGCTGTACGCGGTTGTGAGCTTGGTGTTACTGATTTAAATTATAAAGTTTTCAAAGCAGAAAATGATGATAAGATTCGCGAAAGAGTTGGTAAATGTACAGATCAGCGTATTTTCGCAATTTATGAAGCAATAAAACGCGGCTGTATGAGTATTGAAGAAATTCATCAGGTAACAATGGTTGATGAAT
>JAKSTJ010000023.1 GCA_024402635.1 Treponema sp.
TTTTTTTTATTTTTTCATCTGTTGCACTTGCAATTACAATCTACCGCCTTCCCCTGCCTCCAGCCTGCAAAGCAGTCTTCCGTCACCCTTTCCAGCGGGCAAGTTTTTCTAAATTGCGGCCCGCAACGCCCAGAATGTAACTGCGGGTGGAAACTACGATTTTAAATTTTCTTAAAATTATAAATTATACTAAGATTAATTTTTCTACTCCCGCAAATAAACCCTGCAGCCAACGGCTTCCGCGCTTCGCTTGTGCAGATGTTGTCTTTGGTCTTATTTGCTCCGTAGAAAAATTACAATTGTATTTTTAAATCATGAGATTATAAAAATAAATTTGACCTGTCCCCTTTGTCACATTCTGGGATAAATAATTACATACGAATTTTTCTACTTACGCAAATTAACCCTGCAGCCAACGGCTTCCGCGCTTCGCTTGTGCAGATGTTGTCTTTGGCCTTTTTTGGCTCCGTAGAAAAATTACAATTGTTTTTTTTAAAATTCATGAAATTATGAAAATAATTTGACCTGTCCCCGTTGTCACATTCTGGTTTAAATAATTAAAAACTAATTTTTCTACTCCCGTTAATATGTTCTGCAGCCAACGACTTCCGCGCTTCGCTTGTACAGATGTTGTCCTTGGGCTTATTTGCTCCGTAGAAAAATTACAATTGTTTTTTGAATCATGAAATTATAAAAATAAATTTGACCTGTCCCCGATATCACAAATTTGCATAAAGTTACTCCTCAATGTAGAATAGTAGGAATAGAAATGTATAAAATAAGCGGCTAAAATATCGAAATTTAGGGAAGGAAATTTTTATGGGAAAATCATGTATTAGTAAAGCAACTGGAAAACCTCTTTCGGCTTATGAAACTGAGAAAGAAGCTAAAGAAAGTGCAAAATATTCTAAAAAAGAATTTAAATTAAATCTTTATCCATACAAATGTGAAAACTGTGGTAAATATCATCTGGCTCCAAAGGCTTCTAAAATTACTGTAAAACAGAATGCCTGTTCCTGCACGGATACTAATGGTAAACCAAAAGCTCTTTATGGTTCAAAAAAAGATGCGGAAAAACAGCAGATAAACAGTGAAAAAGAACAGAAAGTTAAACTTTACATTTACAAATGTCCGGAAAAACGTGGCTATCATTTAACTCACCATGCTCCGGAAGAATATAAAGACATTCCAAAACCGGCAAAAAAAACAGGGCTTTTATCAAAACTTACTAAACCTAAAAAAGAAGCAAAAAAAACTGTTTCAAAAACTAAAAAAACACCTGCGAAAAAAGCAAAAAAGTAACTTCAGTAAAGATTTATGCTAGAAATTATTGAAAAATAAATGGATACGTTAACGACTTTATCTGGGGTGTTCCTGCGGAAAAATCTTTGATAAAAAATCTGCTTCAGATGGAAGCATTACTCCTTTTCAGGCAGTTTGTACAGCTTTGGCCGGCACAGTTGGAACTGGAAATATTGCGGGAGTTGCCGGTGCCATTGCAATTGGCGGTCCTGGAGCAATCTTCTGGATGTGGTGTTCCGCCTTTCTTGGAATGTGTACAAAATATGCAGAAGTTTTACTAGCCGTTCACTTTAGAGAAAAGAACAAAGATGGTGAATATGTTGGTGGACCAATGTATTACATCAAAAATGGTTTAAAAAAACGCTGGCATTTTCTTGCTTATGCTTATGCAATTTTTGGTGTTTTAACAGTTTTTGGAACTGGAAATGCAACTCAGGTAAATACAATTGTTTCATCAATAAATTCTGCTTTGGTAGATTTAAATCTTTATAAAGAAGCAGGATCTCCAACAATAAATCTTATAATCGGTATTTTCATTGCGGCTCTTGTTGCAATGGTTCTTCTTGGCGGTGTAAAAAGAATCGGAAGTGTTACAGAAAAATTAGTTCCATTTATGGCATTAATCTATATAATCTTCTCTCTTGGCGTTGTTTTTGTAAACATAAAAACAATTCCATCAGTTTTTACAGCTATTATTGCCGGAGCCTTTAATCCTCAGGCATTTACCGGTGGAATTATTGGAAGCATTTTCTTAAGTATGAAAAAAGGTGTTTCAAGAGGCATTTTTTCTAACGAAGCCGGCCTTGGTACTGGTTCAATTGCCCATGCCTGTTCAGATACAAACAGTCCTGCAAAACAAGGATTATTTGGAATCTTTGAAGTTTTTACAGACACAATTATAATCTGTACATTAACCGCTTTAGTTATTCTTACAAGTGGTGTTGGAATAAATTACGGGAATGCAGCTGGAGCAGAATTAACAATTTCTGGATTTACAAAAACTTACGGAAACTGGATTTCTGTATTCACAGCTCTTTCATTAACCTGTTTTGCATTCTCTACAATAATTGGCTGGGGATTATACGGCTCAAGATGTGTTGAATTCTTATTTTCATCTAAAGCTGTAAAACCTTTCCTTGTTATTTATTCTTTTATGTCTATAGTTGGAGCAACAATGGATTTAGGCTTAATGTGGAGTATTGCAGAAACCTTTAACGGATTAATGTCAATTCCAAACCTTCTTGCACTATTGCTGTTAAGCGGAACCGTAGTAAAAATTACAAAAGAAAGTTTTACAAAAAATCAATTAAAATAATTAAAGGGACTGACTCCTTTAAAATTTAGGAATCAGTCCATAAAATCGGCCAAGTTAAAGTGTCCAATAATTGGGATGCACTTCATTTTAAACCTTCTTTAAAATTAAATACCGCAGGAAGTTTCAACTTCCAAGGATATTTAATTCGTTCGCGGGAGCGAACATGTAAATAAACAGAGTTTTGAAAAAACTCGAGTTAAATTAAGCGGCAATATTTCAGCCGTTTAATTTAAACCTTGCCTTTTTTTACCAGATTTCTGTCCAGCTGTCATCACCATAGGGACTTCCCATTGCTTCTGTAAGAGCATTACCAATTACTTCCTTTAAATCCGGATTTTCGCAATTTTCAAAAAACTGAATCTTATCTTCCATTAAGGGAACATAAAGAGCATTACCATCATAATCATAGGAAGGAGAAATTCCATACTCTCTGCATCGTTCTTCAATAATTGCATTTCGTTCTTCCTTATCCATACCAGCATAAATCATAATCTTCCTCCAGATATTAAATTATACAATTATAATAATGCAAGGACTGTCTCAAAAAACGACACACCTCATTTTTTGTCTCAATATGATAAAAAAAGGACCTGCCACTGTTTGTGACAAGTCCTTTATGGTTTTGATCAATTAGATAATATCCTCAGTACTATTGAAGTGAAATTGACAAAGCCGGAACAACCCCGCGTGAAGTATAGTCAACGTTGCCGTTGATGTAGGCATTGCCGTCATAGCGCACGTTGCGCACGTAAAGACTTCTGCTAAAGCCAGGAGAGCGCAGCCACCAACTACCGCCGTCTGTTGAACTCTGGTAAGCGTAGTTAGCCTTTGCATAGTCTGTAGGCATCCTGATTCTTGCGTTTCCCTCTCCACAACTGTTGTATGCGGCAAATCCGTAGGCCTTGATTGTAACCTCTTTTTCACTCAGAAGGAAGATCTTGTCTGCTGTGTCAGCGCAGGTATAGTCTGTTGGATTTGCAGATTTTCTTCATTATTATTTTATTTCATAGATTTTAAAATGGAAATTGATTTAAATGAATAATTCTTACATTAAAAGAACAAAAAAATCTAAAGCAGAGTATAATCAATATAATCAGGAGAATTTAATATGAACGGAAAAATTGCACCATTACCACCAATGGGTTTTAATACCTGGAATACTTTTGGCTGGAATATCAATGAAGATTTAATTAAAACTACAGCTGACTTTTTTGTAGAAAGCAGATTAAAAGATTGCGGATATGAATATATTGTAATTGATGATTGCTGGGCTGAAAAGGAAAGAGATGCAAACGGACATCTGGTTCCTGACCACAACAAGTTTCCAAATGGAATGAAAGCTGTTGCTGATTATGTTCATTCAAAAGGATTAAAATTTGGTATGTATTCCTGCGCTGGTACTCACACTTGTGCCGGTTATCCTGGAAGTTTTGAACATGAATTTGAAGATGCTCAAACTTTTGCCAGCTGGGGTGTTGATTATTTAAAATATGATTACTGTTACAAACCTGCTTCAGCATACGGTCCAAATCTTTATAAACGCATGGGAATGGCTTTGCGAAACTGTGGCCGTGATATTGTTTTTTCTGCCTGCAACTGGGGAAATGATGATGTTGCAACCTGGATTCGTGAAAGTGGTGCAAATCTTTACCGTTCTACCGGCGACATTCAGGACAACTGGAATTCAATCGTTAATATTGTAAAAGGTCAGCTTGGAAAACAGGCTTACAGTGCTCCTTATTGTTTTAATGATATGGATATGCTGGTTGTTGGAATGCATGGTGTTGGTGACAACAAAGAGGTTTTAGGAACTTCAATTGGTGGCTGTAACGATACTGAATACGAAACACACTTTGCTCTCTGGGCTTTAATGAATTCTCCTCTTATGATTGGCTGTGATGTCCGCAAAATGTCTGAGAAAGCAAAATCAATTTTAATGAATAAAGATGTAATTGCCATTAATCAGGATCCTGAATGCCGCGGTCCTTATTGTGTTCGTCAGTTTAATAATCCGGAAAATGTTTTTGCTCTTGTTCGTCCTTTAACAGGCGGAGATTATGCTATTGGTATGTTCAATCTTCTGGATAAACCTTGGGAAATGTCTTTGCAGTTTTATGATATTGGTCTTACTTATTCTTCAGGTTTTGCTCTGGAATTGTATGACTGCTATGAACATAAATCTCTGGGGCTTTTTAATGAACGGGCATCTTTTAAAATTGAATCCCATGGTTCAAAAGTATTCCGTGCAAAACTTGTTAAACGATAGTTTTTAAGTTTTTATGAATTATACAAATTGCAAACAATGCAACGCACCTTTGCTTGCTGATGATATGGCTATTTACATGAAATTAGTAAACAGAGGTGCTGATGAATTTTTATGCATTGACTGTCTTGCTGAATTTTTCAATTGTACCAGAAAGGATTTAGAAAAACTGATTGAATATTATAGAAAAACAGGTCAATGTGGATTATTCAAATAAAAATTTATAATTATAAAAAATGAGGAAATAAAATGGAGAAAATTCAAACAAACAATGCTCCGGCAGCAATTGGACCTTATTCTCAGGGAATGGTAACTGGTAATTTAATTTTTACTTCAGGACAAATTGGAATAAATCCTTCTTCAGGTAACATTGAAGCTGCAGATATTACAGGACAAACTGAACAGGTTATAAAAAATCTGAAAGCTGTTCTGGAAGCTTCCGGTTCTTCTCTGGATAAAGTTATTAAAACAACTTGTTTCTTAAAGAATATTTCTGATTTTGCAGTTTTTAATTCTGTTTATGAAAAATATTTTACTGAAAAACCTGCCAGAAGTTGTGTTGAAGTTGCTGCATTGCCAAAAAATGCTTTAGTAGAAATTGAAGTTATTGCAGAAAAGTAAGACGCGTTAGGTACTGGAACAGTTTTGCGAAGCAAAAGGCGCAGCGAAGCGGAGACCAAGCGTTAGCGGGCTGTGAAAGCACCGACGGCTTTAGCCGGAACGCCATTTTTAATGACTTTTTTATTTTTTTTTAGTATCTTTATAAAAGAATTTTGGAGGAAATATGGCAGACGCAAAAATGGAAGAAACTGTAAAAGAAGCTTTAGAGATGTTTAGACCTCAGCTTCAGGCAGATGGCGGCGATATGGAATATGTTGGTATTGATGATGAAAATCGTGTACATTTGAATTTAACTGGTGCATGTGGAAGTTGTCCAATGGCATTAATGACATTAAAAATGGGAATCGAACGTTACTTAAAAGATGCCTGCCCGGAAATTCTTGAAGTTGTTCAGGATAACGCAACAAATTATGATGAAATGGGGTTCTAAATGAAAATTGAAAAAGATAAATTTGTAGCAATTCACTACACTCTCAAAGATGATGAAGGTACAGTTCTTGATTCTTCAGTTGGTTCAACACCTTTAGCTTATTTACAGGGAAACGGAATGCTTATTCCAGGTCTTGAAAAACAGATTGAAGGAAAAGAAGCTGGTGATAAATTTTCTGCAACAGTTCCTCCAGAAGAAGCATACGGAACTTATGATGAACGACTGGTTGCTAAAATTGACAGAGACCGTTTTATGGAAGGTTCGGTTATTGAAGTTGGAATGCAGTTCCAGATGATGACTCCAGCAGGACCTTCAATTGTTACTGTAAAAGAAGTAAATGGAAATGAAATTACAGTTGATGGAAATCATCAGTTAGCTGATAAAACTTTGCATTTTGATATTGAAGTTGTAGAAGTAAGAGATCCATCTGAAGAAGAATTAGCACAATTCCAGGGCGGAGGCTGCGGCGGTGGTTGTGGCGGATGCGGAGGAAACTGTGGCGGTGACTGTGGTGGAGACTGCGGTTGCGGTGATGGTGGATGTGGTGGCTGCGGACAATAAAGATTTACTCTAAAATCCGCAAACCATTAGTCTTTAATTAAGATTCAATTGCTCCCAAGATAGACTTAAAATTTTCTTCCTGAGGAGCATTTTTTATGTCTACAGTAATGTCGGCAATTGCCTGATAAAGATTTGTTCTTTCTGTAAAGCGTTCAAGTAAATACTGTCTGATCTGGTCAATTGATTCAGGCTTTTTAACAGCAATGTAAGCCGGTACATTTGAAAATTTTCCAGGTTCAATTTCCTGAATTCTTGCCATAATACGTTCAACAGAATGATTAATATCGATTTTTAAGAAAAGAAAACGACCTTTAGATTTTAATTCAAGCAAAGCAGGAGCATTATCACAAATACCACCACCTGTTGAAATAATTACTTTTTTAGTTCCACAAGATTCGATTACTTTTTTACATGCAGCTTCTTCTGCAAGCATAAATTCTATAACACCTTTCTTGTTATAAAAATCCCGGACAGACATTCCCTGCATTTCTTCAATAACAGCATCAATATCATAAAAATCTGTTCCATAATGATCGGCAAGAGCTTTACCTTGAGTTGATTTTCCACAACTTTTGCATCCCACAAGAATCAAAGATTCAAATTTCTCGTTTTCCATTAGTTCCTCTTTTTTGTATAATTAACAATAGTACAAATTTCTCAGTTGTAAAAGTCTATTCTTTATTGTAAATTTAAAACATGTTTAATACTTTAATTTTACCATTAATTATCTGTATTGTGCCAATTTTATTTTTCTCAGTTTTATTAATTGCAGGACCAAAAATAAAATTCTGGAAAGTTCTATTCGGTATTCTTCTCGGATTATGTGCATTTTTCCCAGTTCAATTAGTTGATGAATATGGTGTTAGAAATCTTATACCACCATACTATCCAACAAGAATTGCATTTATTAGTTTTGTATTTTTGGCAGAACTTATAAAAGGTGCATGTATAACTCCTCTTTCTGGAAAGAAAAATACTGCCCTGAATTTTCTTTTAATTTCAATGATGGCAGGTTTAACCTTTGGATGCGGACAGTCATTTGTAGAATATTTAAATGAAGCAGGAAAAGCATTTTCAAAAGGAGCACAGTTATTGTGGCTGCCATTAATATTAAAATTTATTTTGATAGATTTAATCAACATGGCATGTACAGGTCTGGCCGGATTATTTATTTATACATGCAAAAATAAAACTCCAAAATGGCTTCTTGTACTCTACCCTTTTGTATTAAGAGCATTATTTGAATTCTTTAACGTAAAATTAGGAATCAAATGGTTCTCGATAGCAGTAGTTCTTTTAGCATTATTAGAATGCCGCATAAAATACAAAGCCATTTCAAACACCAATGATGATTTATAATTTTTATTGTTGACATTATTTTCTTTAACATATATTATATTTCAACACGACGCGGGGTAGAGCAGTTGGCAGCTCGTCGGGCTCATAACCCGGAGGCCGCAGGTTCGAGTCCTGCCCCCGCTATACACGTAAATCTTTGTGTTACAAGGATTTACAACACTTCTAAGTTATCTTGAATAAGCTTAGCGTGGAACTACATTGCAGATTTATGAAAGGTTTTTATGAAAAACTTTTCGGCTGTATTTTAAGGTGGTTTGCATGGCTAAGCTTTTTTATTTAACTACAAAACGCCATGGCGGCAACTATTATGTTCAGTTCCGAATGGAAGATGGATCTTTATCCTTCCAGAAAAGCACAGGAACTACGAACTATGATGAGGCTCAGAAAGTAGCCTACACTTGGCTTGCGAATGGCAACATTCCCGCAAGAATCAATTCCAAAACTCCAGACAAAGCAACAACAGATCTGAACAAGATGGACTGGATGAAACAGCTGAGAACTATGGAACTTAGCCGTGAAGATGTTCAGCTCATTGTCGATGTTCTTATCGACAGAAAGATGCTTGTCTCTGGAATCCTCACTGCAGAACCTTTCTTCAAAGACAATTAAAGGAATTATGGATTGTGTAACAATTCCTTTGAAATGGGCTTATCAGAAACACATGACTCAGATTACAGGTTTCAATGATCTTCCAAGAGTCAGAGTAAAAAGTAAGGAACGAGAAATCCTTCCTGAAGTTGATGTAGCAAAAGTATTCCAGGCTCCATGGGGAAATGAAGTTTCAAGACTTGCTAACCTACTGGCCATGTACACTGGTATGCGTGCAGGTGAAGTTCAGGCTTTGAAGGTTCAGGATATTCATGATGATTATATCTGGGTATCTCATTCCTACAACAAGTACAACGAACTTGTACCTCCAAAGAATGGAGAATGCAGACCTTGTCCTATTTCAAAAGGCTTACATGATGCTTTACTTGAAAGAGCAAAGTGTAATCCTAAATATGATGTATTACAGGGTGATACATTCATCTTCTTCGGTCAGGATCCATTGAAACCTATGAATCAGAGAAACTTCAACAAGTATCTGCAAAGAGCTATTGCTGATATAGGTATAGCAGAACCTGAGAAATATGGATTCCATTGCTGGAGACACGGATTCTGTACAGAAGCTGCAGGTGTTATTTCTGATGACCGTATGATACGTATGGTTTCAGGACACAAATCACAGCAGATGTTTGAACATTACGCCAAACATATTGAACAGCAGAAAACAATTGAGATTATGGGTAAAGCTGCTGAACAGTTATTTGGTGATATTGTTTCCAATACTGTAGATAAATAAAAAATGTGGTCCAGTTGTGCATATTTTTCTTTTGTTTTCTTGACGATAGTGCTATACACTATTATACTATATATAACTAAACATAAAAAGCTGCCTGCCAAGGAGCAACATGGTTAGTACTAAAATGGAAATCACAGAATTTCCAAACGAAACCCTGCTTACAAGAAAGCAGGTCAAAGAAATCTTAAAGATTTCTTATGCGCAGCTGGATTCACATATTCCAGACAGCGAGTTACCAAGAACGCGTATGAATGGTCATACCTACGTTTACCGTGCAGATTTGATTGCCTATATTGAGGCCCACAGATCTACCGGTCGGTTGCATAAAGCAGCTTTACCTAACGGAGGTGCGGCATGATTTCAGACAATGTTTTTAATCAGTCATTTGCATTAATGGCAGCAAAGTGTCCCGCTTTCGGTAATGTGACGGTTACTTTTTCTGTTTGTTCAGAAAAAGTAAAATCTATGGCTATTTTGCCTTTTGAAGAAATCTTCTTCACAGGTGAAAAAAGTACAGTTTCCTGCGAAGTTCAGGTTTTTACGGAGAGTTTGAAACTACGCATGTTGAAGGATATTAAGAATCTTAGACTTCAGCATGGTGTAATCGTTGTTCCAATCAACGTGAAATACGGAGAATTGAATCAGTATTCAGTTTATGCCGTACCTGAAATTGATGGAGCTTTACTTCACCAGCAGATTAAAGGTCAGTGCTTTAAAATTACAGTTGCTTAATTCACTTTCACAATTAAGCAGGTACGGTTCCGGGAAACCGGGACTGTATTCACTGTAACATTTAAGGCTAATAAACGTATAAGGAATTTTTTAGTATGAGTATTTTTAATAACTTAGTGGCAAAAGCTAAAGCCACAACAACAAAAGCAGCAGAAACATTCGACAACGCTGCAAAATCAATCAACACAGACAAAATCAGATGGATTCCAATTGAAAAGATTTCTATTGATCCAGAAATCAAAGCCATTTTCAATCAGAATGAAACAGAAATTCACAACATCAGTGAAGACATGAAAGTGAACGGTTATAATGCCGGAAATCCAACTACAGTAAGTCAGGATAATGTTCTTGTAGAAGGACATACCCGTTATCTTGCGGCCCTTAGAGCTGGAATCAAGAAAATTGCAGTTGTGTACAAGCACTTCAATTCAAAACAGGAAATGCTTGAATACGCTTACAAACAGCAGCTTCACAGAAGAAACCTTTCTGAACAGGATATCTTTAATGCATATCTTAAACTTCGTGAACTTACAAACGAAGACGGAAAGAAGGCAAAAACTGATGTACAGATTGCAGAAGAACTTCATGTTTCTCCAAGACAGATTGCAAAAATGAAAGAGGTTGAACGTAAAGCCTCATCTGAAGTAATGACAGCTTTCAATGAAGGAGCTATTTCATTAAATCAGGCTTACAATCAGATGAAAGAAGAAATCAAACCTGCAGAGGAAAAGGTTGAAGTTCAGGAAACCATCTCTGAAGCACCAGCTGAACCTAAAGTCAGGAAAACTTCATCTGAGAAACCTTTTGTTGAAAAACTTAATCTTAAGTTCAAACCAGAAGATTTTGTATTACTCCAGAATGCTGCAGAAGCAGCAAATCTTTCTGTTACAGATTATGTAATGAAGCTTGTTATGAGCAACCTTCAGACTATTCCTGAAGCAGATACAGTTTCCGAAAAGGAAACAGCTTAAACTTGAAATAAGGTCCGAAAACCGCGGGCCTTAACCACCTAGGGAAGGTTCGATTCGTCGAACCGGGCCTTCCCTTTTTTTAACAGTTCATAGTTGTATTATACACAAATATTGATATAATATTGATATATAATCTATTGGAGGTAACATATGCCAGCTATTAGAGCAAGTGCTGATTTACGCAATAAATACGTTGATATATCAAATTATTGTCATACAACAAATGAACCTGTTTTTATCACAAAAAATGGACAGGGGGATTTAGCTGTAATGAGTATTGAACAGTATGACGAAATGCTTGCAAGAATTGAATTGTATTCAAAACTTGCAGCAGGAATGAAAGATATTCAGGAAGGTAAAGTCCAGCCATTTGATGATGCTATAGCAGAAATCAGAAAGGATTTGGATATTTAAATGAATAAACTGATTATTTCTGATTCAGCCAAAGCTGATATCAGAGAAACATTAACTTATATAAAGGAAACTCTTCATAATCCTAAAGCTGCTTCTACTTTAGCAGATACTATTACTGAAGAATTGCATTTACTTGTTTTACATCCAAAAAGTGGACCAGTAGTCAATGATCCATTTCTTGCTGAATGTGGAATAAGATCTTTATTGATAAACAACTACAGAGCTTTTTATTCAATACAAGAAGAATCTGATAGTACTACCGTAAACATTATTAGATTTCTTTATGCTCGAAGAGATTTTGAAACTATTTTGAAAAATGAAATAGTTCATTAAACAAATAAAACCTTCCAGAACTGAGTTTCAGTTTTTTTTGGAAGTCACTTCCAGGTCATCTTGAATGAGCCTGGCGTGGAACTAATCTTCAATCTGTTCTGACGTACCCTAGGAAAGTACAGTCAGGAAGATTGTTTTTTAGGAACGCGCCGGGCTTTTTTTATTCCCAGCACAAATAAACTAATGGGAAAAGGAAATATAACTTTCTACCGGGTACCACATACTTTCGGTTACACCTGCATCTCAAACAAATGTCTGCAGGACACAAGACTTTCCATGGGAGCCAGAGGACTTATAGTTCAGCTTCTGAGCCTTCCAGGATACTGGACTCTGTACAAATCAGAGCTGGAAAATTACAACAAAAACAGCCGTACTTCAATTGATACTGCAATTGCAGAATTAACAGAAACCGGCTATCTCACCGTCACAAAGGAATCTGATCAGTCTCTTACTTACAAAGTAAATGAAGTTCCAGACGGAACAATCGGAATTCATAAAATGTACAATGCACAAAATATGCAGTGCGATGTACAAATTGAAAATTCCGATGCACAAAATGTTCAGGACCAATGCACAAATCATACATCAGGCGATGCACAAAACGTGCAACTACTAAATAACAATTTAAATACTATTAAACTAACTACTACTAAAATAGTTAGTCAGTCTTTATTTTCTAATAAAGAGTTAAAGAAATCTATTGAAGAAACTTATGGCTTTACTTTTTCTGAAGACTTTTACAGTAAGTTATCAGAATTGAATGAAGAAAGAGGAATAAATCCTTTGGAGTATGCAGACTGGCTGATTAATCAGAAAGGCAAAAATGCAGCAAGCGTATCAAACTATGTTTATAAAGCTGCAGGAAATCTGAATATCATCAATGAATTCTGCAGATACAAAAAGGAACAGGAAAACATCAGAAAAACTCTTTTTGAACTTGAAGAGACTGTTGTTTGTCCTGAATGCAATCATAAATTCCAGAGCATTGATTTTATCACCCGTAAATGCCAGTGCGGTCTTTCCTTAAACGAGATTTTAGCTCGTAAAGGAGGCAGCAATGAATAAAGTATTTTTTGATGAAAATTCAGAACGAGCTCTTTTGGGCTGTATGCTCATGGATAACAAATGCATTTGTGATGTAATGTCAAAGCTTAAATCAGGAATGTTTTATATTCCAAAACACAGAATGATTTTTGACTACATCCTGAACCTTTATAAAACAGGTGTGACTGCAGACATATGTTCACTTAATACTGTTTTGATGAACAGCGGTCTTATTGAACAGGCAGGAGGCGCAGCTTATATTGCTGACCTTACTACAGAAGTGGCCGGTGGTTCTAATGCTGATTTTTATATGAACAACGTTATCCGTCATGCACAAAGCCGGGCATTGAAAACAACCCTTGCTGCAAATCTTGAGAAAATTGGTTCTGCAGACAACACAGAAATCATTAAGGAAGTTGAAGACAATATCTTCAAAATAACTTCAGCTACCTGCACAACAAAAATCTGGACTCCTGAAGAACTGGCTACCGAGTACAACGAATACCTCAAATATAACGAAGAAACCTGGGGGATTGAAAAAGGAATAAAAGTTGGATTCCCTACTTTGGACAGAATGACTGACGGTTTTCAGGCAGAAGATGTAATCATTATTGGTGCAAGACCTTCCATTGGTAAAACTGCTCTTGGTATTTCCATGATGCAGAATCTTATGGAAAAGGATGTTCCATGCGGATTTATAAGTGCAGAAATGAGTCAGCGCCAGATTATGACTCGTATGATTTCTCAGAGAACAAGAATTGATGGTTCAACAATCAGAAGTGGTAAATACACCACAGAAAACAAACGAAAACTTTTTGAAGCCACAGCTTATTATGCTTCAAGAAAATTCTACATTGATGAAACCTCGAACATCACACTTGATAATCTAATTTCCTCTGCAAGACACATGAAAATCCATTATGGAGTGAAAATCATTTTCATTGATTACATCGGACTTATTACCGTAGATGGAGACGGACCAGTCTGGGAAAAAGTAAGTGATGTATCAAAATCACTGAAAAGTCTTGCACGAGAATTGAAGATTCCAATCGTAGCTTTAAGCCAGCTTGGCCGCGAAGCAGAAGGAAACTCTCCAAATCTTTCAAACATCCGTGGTTCAGGTTCAGTTGAGCAGAATGCAGATCTGGTAATTCTTCTAAACGGTGAACGGGATTTAACCTGTTATAAAAACACAAATCCATTTCTTGAAAGAGACATTACTCTTGCAAAGCATCGTAATGGTCCCTGCGGAAAAGTTTATCTGGATTTTGAAAAGGAATTCACAATCTTTACAGAAGCAAAAGATCAGGAAGCCAGAGCTGAAGAAGATATGCTTAAGAATCTGACTGAAAAAGAAAGACAGAAGTATTTTGACCAGAAGAATGCACAGTTTGGAAATAATCAAAAGGAGGTGTGCTAATGAATATTATTACAATGAATATGATCGATCCAAAACCAGATAAATTACAGGAAAAAGATGAACACCTCTTTGACACAAAGAAAGTTGTTCATTCAAAAGATGATGTAAAACCTATAAACAATTTTTTGAAATCTTCTAAAGGTGAACACAAACCTCAAACTCCAAATGTAAGTACAAAAGCTGTTAGTGGTGGTTCTGCTAGCAGTAAATATGGAGTGAATCAGATTACAGGAAAAACAAGAACTAGTTCTCCTGAGGGATTCCGAGTTTCAGCAAAATGTCGACCTGAAATTGCCCTTGGTCATAACAAACGGGATCCTAACTGGATAAAAGACAGAGAAAATGTAGACCCGACACGTTATCACAAAACCTATCTTGATTTTGATTTTGTAAAGAAAGCTTATGATGAACTGTTCAAGGATGCTGTGGAAGAATACAACAACCGCCAGACTCGTAATGACCGAAAGATAGACGATTATTACAAAAAACTGATGGAAGACGGCCGTAATGGAACAATGAAAAAACGTGAATCTGTAGATACCCATAGAAAACCAATCTATGAGTTTATCTTCCAGATTGGCAGACGTGACCTGAGGCTTGATACTGCAACTTCAATCAAGATTCTGGAAAAGTTCTCTACAGAATATATGCCAGAACATTTTCCAAATCTCAAGGCTGTAGGAATCTATCTTCACGCAGATGAAATCACAGAACATCCAGTAACACATGAAATACTTGAAGGTGCAGTTCATGTTCATTTTGATTACATTCCAATTGCACATGCATTATCAAAAGAAGAACTGGAAGAAGAAAAGAAATGGAGAAAGGAACTTGAACAGCAGGCTCGTGCAGAAGCTAAAGCAAAAGGTGAAAAGTTCAGTAAAACAAAGTTTGATGAACAAGACTGGAGTTTTATGCGGGCTAAGAAATTTGGAAAAGCTTTACAGAAAGGAATGCTGTTTCAATCTTCCATGAGTGGAGCCTGTGCAGAAATGGGATTCAGGACAAAAGGAAAACTTACAGCACAAATCCAGATGGAAGAAGCTGTAAGATTAGCTCTCATGGATTTTGCAGAAAGTTATGGAGTTAAAATAAATCGAGACCTTTCTGAAGATAAGCAGGAAGAAGTTAGTATTGATGAGTTCAAAGCCAGAGAGGATAACAAAGTCCTTCTGCAACAGATTGAATCGGAGCTTCAGGAAAACAAAACCCTTCAAAAGGAAAACCAGAAAACTTCTGCAGAACTTACCGCCAGAGAAGAAAATGTGAAAAACCTGGAAGCAGAAAAAGCTGATGTAGAAAAACGTGAGAAAGAAGCAAAAGCTCTGGAAGCTACGGTTGCTCCTTATGTTGAACGCATTGATACTCTTGTTGAAGATGAACAGGCTGTAAAACAGAAAAAAGTTGAACAGGCTGCGAAGGATGAGTTTCTTGATAAAAAAGCTGAACAGATAAAAACAAATGAAGCAGAAGCTCTTAATCGGATTGCAGAAAAACAAGCCGAAGTTGATTCCAGCATTTCAGATTTTGCTGAAGTAGTAAAAACTGTTGAAGCTGATAAAAAATCTAATGCAGAAAATGAAAAAATCAATTCTCATAATGCAGAACAAAATGAAGCCAACGCAAAAGAAATCAAAAGAAAAGTTAATGATTTTTACGATAAAGAATCTCAGTATAGAATGCTGAAATCCGTCTGTGGACATGCAGATGAGATTACCGTAAATGTACAGCAACTTGGAGAAGAACTTAAAACCGATCTCCGAGATCCTTCCCTTACCTGGCATGAAGCTGTTGATAAAGGAGTAAACAACTTTACCCAAAAATGCCACCAGATTCTGATTAAGTTTAAGGATTCAATCCGTGGATTCAAGAACTTCCTTGAAGGAAAAACTTCGAAAGATTTCAGGGAACTGGCGGATGATATGGATAGAAATGGAACCAGAACTTTTGAAGATTATGAGAAGAAATATATGGAAGAGAAATTGGATTGGCAGGTATAGCAGAGGGTGCAGAGATATACTTTGAAGCAGACTAAGAAAAAAGTGAATGAAATTGAGAGAGAATAATACTAACAAAATTTGTAAAGATTTTAAACTTCTTTCTTAGTATAATACTTTAAAAGGAGTTAAAAAGTATGATTGATAATTTAAAAATAGTTCAAATTAATTCGCTGGATACATTAATTCAGGAAATGATGAACATTGAAAACTTATTTTTTTTCAGAGGAATGGCATCGAAAGATTGGAAAATAGTTTCCAGCGCCGATAGAATGCTCGAAAGAATAAAAGCTCAAAATTCTAACATATTATTATCGGAACAACATCAAAATGTTTTTTTGGAATTAAAAGCCCAAAGTATATTTATAAAACAAAACGAAACTGAATTAAAAAACTTATTAAACATGAATGATTCTGAAAAATTTCAAATAAATGAATCTAACTTTTTAATAATGCAGGTTATATTACAACATTATGGATATCCAACAAGAATAACTGATTGGACAAAAAACTGGAAAAAAGCATTATTCTTTTGTCTTGAAGATTCAACACAAACAGGTGACTTTGCTTTATGGTGTATAAAACAAAAATGTATGCCGAATGTAAAAAATGCCATCGCAGATGAAAAATACTTATGGCCAGAAGAATTAAATAAAAATAATCGTATAGATGCTTTTTATAGACGTCTACGAGAAGGTATTTATCTTATCGATGAACCAATGTTTACGAGAATAAAAGCTCAAGAAGGTGTTTTACTGGCATCCGGAGTTGCAGATTATATGATTTTCGAAGATCATATAATGCAATGTGATTGGATAAACAATGATGATTTAATAAAATTTATTATTTCAAAGCAATTGAGGACTGAAATAAGAAATTACTTAGATCAACATAACATTACAGCAAACTCATTGTATCCAATTGATTTTCAAGATCAAAAACTAACATTAGATAATAGTAAAATTGAAAAATTTATGAATGATTTGTATATAAAAGATTTTAATCCACTGTATTAATTTGCAAACTTGCAAATCGGAAAAATTAGCCGTTTATGGCTGATTTTTCCGATTTTTTTTGACTTTTTTGTAACAAGAACAGCCACCCTACTTACGTATATCAACTCAGTCACCCCCACATAAATTCATGGTAAACTAAGTTTACTGTTCATCTATTTTCGATTTGAACAACTTATTTTTTACAGTAAGTCATTATATTTTTAATATTGATTTTTTATAAACAATTACTTAATTCAGTAAAGAGTGGTTTAAATTCTGAATAATTAATAGTATCTTGATTTTTTTTAATAATATTAGAGGCAAAAACTTGTTTACCATAAAAATGTTCTGGATCATGAACATTATTTTCATGAGTAAACTTTTTCCCATTAATTTCTTTGTTCAGTAAGGTATTATCAAAATATTGTTCAATATATTTATCTGATTCTTTATGAGTAAATATAAATCTTACATTCGTAAATACTTCAACTGAAAGAGCTGGAAAAGTATCTGTCGAAAAAAAAGATTTAGAACTATCATAATTCTTGTACTTACTTACTATAGGTTTAATACCTGAATCATGATCAAACAAAAAGAAAACGTTATTTACAGATCTTTCCTTTTTATAATGTTTTAAAAAGTTTTCATACTGAACTAGCAAGCTAAGAGAACCAGTACAACCAGAACTTATATTGAAAACAGATTGAAGATAATCATTAATCCACATAAATTGAATATTTAAACTACCGTCAGTGGATATAAGTTTAGGATATTCATTTTTTAAATGTTTCAATGCACATTTTAAGTAGACTATATCAGTTTTTCCTTCTGTAAAAATAATTGGTTTATCATTTGCAAAAAAATATCTATATATTAAAAAATTGATATATAAATTTTGAAAATTAGGATAATGATTTTTTACTTTTACTGATGTATTACGACTCTTAATTGCAAATATATAATTCAACATTCCTTGTAATTGATTTAATGTTGGAGGATGCTCTTCACTTGAATTCTTATTAATAAAATTTCCACGTTTTATTAATGAGTCACACATTGCTCTGACATTCTTGTAATATTCTCTTGGTATATCCACTTTTTTATTAACAATTAATCCTACCGATGTTTGTCTAGAATTTCTAAATTGCATTGAAACCTTTTGTTCATTGGGTTCAAAATTACACGAAGTGATAATTTTCTTTAATTTATCCCCAATTATCCAATTTCCAGAATTATCTCTATATGCAATATCTTTCGGAAAAGTTTCAAGATTTGTAGAAAAAGTTAAATCATCAACATATCTACTATAGGAACATCTAACTGTATGTGTTAATTTTAAAATTTTATTATCAAGTATTCCTCCAATAAGAATTGTAATAATTGGAGATAGAGGGCTCCCTTGGGGTAACATATTCTCATTGCAAGCTGTTTGTGCAATTAATGTTGCAATATGTGAATCAAGCTTAAAATATTTATTATTAATGAAAAATCCGCGAACTCTACCAAAATTTATAGAATTAAAAAAGTCCTTTAAATCAACATTAAAAACATAACGTCTATTTCTATGAATGATAGCATTATCATATATACTTTTATTTTTCTGATAACCATATGAGACAATATCGTTGATATTATTTTTATTATGTATTTCTTCTAAGCAATTATACAAATAATCAGATAATCGTCTCTGTAAGTTTTTTAAATCTCGATTAGGAGCATTTATTGTTCGTAGAGTTCCATTTTTTTTTGGTATTTGAAATGAATAATATTTATTCCCTGAATAATGATACAGTAGATATGAAACATTACCAGTTTTTAAGCCTAATAATTTTGAGAAATCTTCTGTTGTTCTAGCATTTTGTAACTTTTCTAAATAATTCATAAATAAAAAACCCTATAAGTACTCTTTAGCGAGAAGATGAATCTATCTCTCTAATCTGAAGCATAAACAGAAAATAGCCGAGAAACCTCTAGTACCATTTTCTTCAAATATTGCGAAACACAATAGCAAAATCTACTTATAGGGCAATTATATATAATTGCTACTTATTAACTTTTTGTCAATCAAGTTCTGTATACTTCTTATTACTACCTTTTGCCTTTTCCACCGGATATTTAGCTTCATTCATCGTCATTTTCATATTAATAATCTCATCCTCATCCAGCCCAAGTTTATCCAGCATGTTTCTGCAGTAAACCATTACATCAGCAAGTTCTTCCTTTACATGCTGCAAATCAAAGTTTTTATCATCCCACTGAAAGCATTCAAGAAGTTCATTAGCTTCAATAGAAATTGATTTAGCAAGATTAGCAGGACTGTGGAACTGGTCCCAGTCTCGGTCCGAAGTAAATTTTCTGATTCTGTTTATTGTCTGTTCTGTCATAATCTATCCTCTATACAATTGATACTTCTTACTAATACTATGTGCTACATCATCCTTTAGCGGCATAAACCAGATTCCAACAGTGCATCTACCTTCACCGTTTTCATCAACCCATTCAGGAGTCAACTCAGTCAGACAGGCATCGTTTATCATTCCAAAATCCTGATTTTCAACAAGGCCTAATTCCAGAGCCATATCACGAGCTTTGTTCAATTGCAGAAGATTCTTTGCCTCACAGATTGTTTTGGTAATTCTCCCATTAAGATAGTCATTCCAGATTTCTCGATCAACATCAAAGGATGAATGCATCTGTCCGTTCTGTTCTGTTGTATTTTTTCTGATTAATGAAATCCAATAGCCTTCTGCACAATGTGCAACCATAGCCCCAAGTTTTCCTGCAGAAAGGTGTAAGTCTTTTCTGATTATGAATAATCTTTGCATGCCCATACCAATAATATATCCCTTTTATTCAACAATTTCTCTAGATTGGTTAGCGGGAAAACAACTCTCCGACCTATGTTTTTATGAAAAAAAATCAGCCAGAAAATCTTTCCATTTTTCAGAATTTTGGGAAATTTTGTATTTTTTAATCGTTTTCTTAGGATTCGACTGATGTGTCGGGTTATTTTCCCAGAGTACACAAGGCCTTTTTTTTCATAAAAAAACAGAAGAGATTTTTTCAATTTTTACATTATTTTCAAATTTCTTCGCCAATAACAATCAAAAATAGAGCAAAATACCTTATAAAAGTCTGCGGGTAAATCGCCCTCGTACCATTTTTTTATGAAAGATTTTTATGAAAATATTATGCTCTAGTACAGTTCTATATAGCGTTTTTTGTTGAAAATTTGCTAAATTTGGGTTAAAATAACTCAAATACAGTTGATTATAGCAATGTGGAGGTGAGTTTGGTCTTCCCAAACCCGCTCATAACCCGGAGGCCGCAGGTTCGAGTCCTACCCCCGCTAAAAATGAATATTTGCAGTAACTAATATTTAGATATACAATCAAATTATGAATGCTATTTCTAAAGACATTTTCCGTTCAATTCACGAAGGGAAATGGCTTTATGTTGAATATCAAAATTCAGATAATGAAAAAACTAAATATTGGATTTCGATAAACAACATCAATATTGAAAAAAAGAGTCTCGAAGTAACTGGCCTTCATCTAGGTAATTTTACAACTAAAAATCTTTTTATGTTTGTGGATAAAATACTTGCGAGTCAAATTATGGATGGTACTTTTTATCACACAAACAAAACGTTACTTAAAGATATAGATGTCTATCCTGAAAAGTATTCTTTTATTTTTTCAAATATTGTAAATCTAAAAACCCTTAATTATCTGGCAGATTGTAATAAACTGGCTGATCTTCCAAAAATAAACAATGAATACACACTTATCAAAAAACTAGATGCAACCAAAATTCAAAACCATAGATATAATCTTGATGACGAACAATTCAAAATGATTGTTAACAGTTTCAAAAAAACAGCATCCATTAAAAAAGAAAAAAATATCAATTCAGTAATTCAACTTGCTCTTAATGTATTAAGCGTTCATACACCTAAGGGTTTGTATGTTCTTGCCTACCGTGAAGTAATGTTTGATGTTGCAAAAAGAAGTTTACTGGCTGGAAATAAAATAAAAATCTGTACAGAGTTTTGTGTTGATGGAACAACAAAGCAAAGTATTCAAAATTTCATTCAACCAGATGAAATGGAATTTCTTGAAAATATTGATCAAATACCAGAATTTGTAAAAGATTTAATAACAGAAAATATTCATGGGAACAAAAATTATTCCGTTGATGATTGCCCATATTTTATCTGCTTGCAAAGAAATACAAATATCAATCTTGAGAAAGAATATGAAGCAATCATAGATATGTATGCAAATGATAATGTCACCATACCTATTCAGGCTTTTTTTGGTGAACTTCACAGTGTTAAAGCTAATTCGGAAACACTTCCAATTGCACTTATAGACAGAAATGTAAACCTGGATCAGTTATTAGCAATCCATAATGCAATTAATTATCCAGTTGCTTATATCCAAGGTCCTCCAGGAACAGGAAAAACAACAACAATTATTAACACTATCATCACAGCTTTTTTTAATAATAAAACTGTCCTTTTTTCTTCATACAACAATCATCCGATTGATGGTGTCATTGAAAAACTTACAAATCTTAAATATCGCGGATACACAATTCCATTCCCAATTTTAAGAATTGCAAGCAATGATAAAATTCCTGAAACGATAAAATATATAAAAAATCTTCTTTTAACAACGCAAAATCTTTCAGTTTTTACAGATGCCCTGAATCAAAACAAACAAAGCCAAATCGAAAGAACAAGACAATTAACAGAACTTCTTCAAAAACATGAAGAGCAATTAGATTTAAAAGAACGAAGAGATTTGATTGAAGCAATGCTTTCAAAAAATGAAAATATGAATCTTCGATTAAATCTTGAAGGTCAACAAGAAAATGCAATCACAAAAAGGTTAAAAGAAATTGGTAATATAACTGATGAAGAAGCTTTAGCATTATTGTATTTTGATCATGATAAATTGATGCAGTTCATCAACTTTACTTCTGTTAAATATTTGAAACAACTTTATGAACCAGAATATAAAGATTTTATTGAAATATTAAAACTCCAAGATGAACAGAAACAGATTACTGAGTTTAATAAATATGTTTCAGTATCAAGTAATATTATTAAACTACAAAAAGTCTTCCCTGTTTTTTGTGCAACCTGTATATCAACGCAAAAGATAGGAGAACCAAGAGTATATTTTGACACGACAATTATGGATGAAGCCAGCCAGTGTAATACAGCAGTTTCTTTAGTACCTATAATTCGCGGAAAAAGTCTGATGCTAGTTGGAGATCCGCAGCAACTAAATCCTGTAATCACGCTAGACCCTAATATAAATTCAGAACTTAAAGCAAAATACAATGTAAATGACAGCTATGATTATATAAAAAATTCAATCTATAAAGCTTTTCTTGCAAATGACTCTGTAAGTCAGGAAACTCTTTTACACAATCATTATCGCTGTGCAAAAGAAATCATCGAGTTTAACAATAAAAAATACTATAACAATCAGCTTAATGTAAAATCTCGTGTTATGTATGACAAACCGCTGATGTTCTGTGAAGTTGCCGAAAACTACTCTTCTGATAAAAATACAGCGCCAGAAGAAGTTGAAACAATTATAAAATACGTAAAAAATAACCCTAATAAAAAAATAGGAATAATTACTCCATTTAAAAATCAGAAAGATTTAATAGAACATCGCTTAAAAGAAGAACATCTAGATCAGGAAATAAACTGTGGAACAGTTCATGCATTCCAAGGTGATGAAAAAGATGAAATTCTGTTCTCTTTGGCATTAACAGATCACACTCACGAAAAAACTTATGATTGGCTAAAAAATAATCGTGAATTACTTAATGTTGCTGTTTCGAGAGCAAAGGAAAAACTAATACTAATTTCAAGCAACAAAGAACTGAAACGCCTTCATAAGAAAGATGAACAAGATGATTTATTTGAATTAGCGAACTATGTTCAAACAAATGGTGAATATAAAGTTACATCCAGAGAAAATTCATCTAGAGCGCTTGGTATAAAACCATACAGTTCTGAAACAGAAGATGCTTTCTTAACAACACTTAATCAAGCCCTTTCTGTTTTGATAGAGGATGATTCACAATATTCAGTAAAACGGGAAGTTCAAACATCTCACTTATTTGAAAAACTCCCATCAGATTGTTCTTTCTTTTTTAGAGCTAGTATTGATTTTGTAATTTATAAAAAAGGTTTCAGAAATAAAGAATTTCCAGTTTTAGCAATTGAACTAGATGGTCCAGAACATCATGATGATCCTAAAGTAATGGAAAGAGATGAAAAGAAAAAACAAATCTGTAAAGATCACGGATTTACATTAATACATGTGGATAATACCTATGCTCGAAGATATAACTTCTTGAAAGATATATTGACGGAGTTTTTTGATGGATAGGATTCTGCTATAATAAAGTATATGGACCGTTTATTTGAAAACCACAGACAAGAAAGAATAATAAAAATCCTCAAAATGATAAAAGAAGGCAAAATCGTAAACTCATCAACAGTTGGCGATTTAGGTGTAAGCGTTACAGCATTATCAAAAGACTTCAAGGCAATTATGTATGACATTGGACTTCCAATAGTTTATGATGCAAAAATTCATTCCTATGTTGCCACCGAAGATTTCGAAATTCCCTGGCGAGTTATAAATGATGAAATATCGGAATTATTAGAGCAATCAAAAAAAGGCATTCAAGAATTGATTGAAAAAGATTCTGATAATATGAAACTCAAACAAATTCTAGAAAATCTTAAGGGTATTGAAAAATTAAATTCGGAGAAACTTTGTTTGATTGAAAAAGATGGGTTTGATTTTTAAGGGGGAACTTTGTCTAAATCTAGAAAATTAAGTTTTATGAAATAATACCCTCTAGTACTATGTGAAGCTATACTATAACTGATATATATATTTTGGAGGCATTTTATGCAATCAGATAACGACATTTCTTTCTCTGATTATTATGTAGCCTACTTTGATATTTTAGGATATAAGTCATATTTTTCAGAAAAAGCCGAAAAATCATTAGAATTTGTAAAATCGATAGAAAGTGCAATAACTAAAACTAAAAACATGATTAATAATAATAAAAAATCAAACATCATAACAAATTTTGCACATATTCAAATCGATTATAGAATTTTTTCAGATAATATTCTTCTTTGCATGCAAGTAACAGACACTCCTCTTGAAAAAATTCGTCTACTTATTTTTTTGCAAATTGTATGCGACATTCAACGGGGATTTATATTTGATTATGGATTATTTCTTCGCGGTGGAGTAACAAAAGGAAGTTTCCTCATAACAGAAAACAGTATTCATGGACAGGCATTAATTGAATGTGTCAATATGGAGGAAACAGCTGTCTATCCAAGAATTTTAGTTTCAGATTTAATTCGTAACTTTATTAAAGAGTCACCATCATATATTTCAAGTCAAAATAATCGTATCGATAATTTAATAGAAAAAATCAAATCTGATGAACAGTTATTAGAAAATGAAGAAATGGAATTATTAACTTATAAGCAATATCTTCAATTGGAACTATCAATAAAGGAATGGTATTTATCACTTGTTGTTCGTAAAGAAGAGAATGATTCACCTTTTCTAAACTATCTATACGATATTGATATTGAAAAAATTTTTCCTCAATATATAAATCAGATTAAAGATTTACCCAAAATAATTACAAATATGAAACCACTGTCTGAGTATGAATTATCTATTCTGGAAAACAATATAAAAATCAATCAACCTGAAGCATTAAAAAATATGATGATCATTCATAAAAACAAATGCGAAACAAAAATAAATGAATGGTGTAATTATTGTAATATTGATAAACCACTGCCGAAAAATGTTGAATTAAGGAAAAGAATAATCCAAAAATATTTATGGGTAATTGATTTTCATAATATATTATGTTCAGTTTATAAATTACCAGAATTTATAATTCAAGTATCTGCGATTTATAATGATGAAGTTCAAGAATATGATTTTAAATGTAATGATAATTCCATAAATCTTAGCTAAACTCAATAAATCGATAACTTCTACCCAGGAATCTATCGATTTATTGAGTTTATATCTAAAAGGGCTTATAATAAATAGCGTGGGTGGAATTCATTTAAAAAATAATTACACAGTAATTGATCTCTTTGCAGGTTGCGGTGGATTGTCATTAGGATTGTATGAATCTGGATGGCATGGTCTTTTTGCAATCGAAAAAAATGAATTTGCCTTTGAAACTCTCAAATATAATTTAATAGAAAAAAAACACCATTTTAACTGGCCAGACTGGCTTCCTATAAAAAATCATGATATTAACCAGATTTTGGAGAATTATCCTGAACAATTAAAAGCTCTTCAAGGAACTGTGGATCTGGTTGCCGGAGGGCCTCCATGCCAGGGATTTTCTATGGCTGGAAAACGCGTTGAAAATGATGTCAGAAATCAGCTCGTTTTTTCATATATCAAATTTATTGAATATGTTCAGCCAAAAATGATTCTTTTTGAAAATGTAAAGGGCTTTACTTATGCTTTTGATAAAACTAAAAATCCAGATGCAGTTCCATACTCAAAAATCGTAATCGAAAAACTGCAGCAACTTGGCTATGATGTTTCGCCACAGGTTATAGATTTTTCAAAATATGGAGTTCCTCAAAAAAGAAAACGTTTTATTCTTGTTGGAATAAAAAAAGAAATTGGAAATGCAAAAAACTTTGTTGAAAAACTTGATAACAATAAACAGAAGTTTTTGAACTCAAAACATCTTTCTGAAACAACAACAATTGCTGATGCAATTTCTGATTTATTAAGAACAAATGGCGAAGCCCCTACTCCAGATAGAAAAGGTTTTATGTCTGGACTCTATGGAACACCTGTTTCAAATTATCAGAAACTAATGCGCAGTGAACAAGAAACAGACAATACAGTTGCAGACAGCCACAGTTTTGCAAAACAGTCTGATGAAAAAGTTGCATGTTATAAAAAATTACTCGCTGAATATCCTAAAAGAGGTATTCGTATTGATGGTAAAAAACGAGAAGCTTGGGGAATTGCTCAAAGGGGTATCGTAATCCTCGATCCAAAATCTGCAGCTCCTACAATTACAGGACAGCCAGATGATTATCTTCATTATTGTGAACCTCGTATTATGACTGTAAGAGAATGTGCCCGCATTCAGTCTTTCCCAGATTGGTATGAAATCAAGAAAAAGTACACAACTGGCGGTAAGCAGCGCAAAGTTGAAGTCCCAAGATATTCTCAAGTTGGTAACGCAATTCCACCTTTATTCGCAGAACAGGCAGGATTGGTTCTTAAGGAGATGCTGAATGGAAAATACTAATTCTCAAGTAAACTTCAGAGTTAGTTCTGCAATAAAAGATTTAATTGGTAAAGATCTCATCCGAAATGATTATGTTGCAATTTTTGAACTTGTAAAGAATTCCTACGATGCCTATGCCAAAAAAGTACAAATTACCTTTGAAGATAATAGAATAACAATTGCAGATAATGGCAAGGGAATGACTTTTAATGATCTTGAAGAAAAATGGTTATTTTTAGCTTATTCTGCAAAAAAAGATGGTTCAGAAGATAGCGAGAAAGAAAAACAAACTTCATATCGCGATATGATTAATCGTCATTATGCCGGTGCAAAAGGTGTTGGGCGTTTCTCTTGTGATAGACTAGGTGAAAACCTTATACTGACAACAAAAAATGAGAAATCACTCAATGTAGAGCGAATTACTATTGATTGGAAACAATTTGAGAAAGATCAGAAAGAAGAATTTGAAGAGATAAAATTTTCTCATGAAATTGTGCCCGATGATTTTATTTTTCCAGATAATGCTAATACAGGAACTGTTCTCAAAATCGATAATCTAAGAGAACCATGGAATAGAGAAAAAATTCTTGAATTAAAATCCTCACTCGAAAAATTGATAAATCCATTTTCTGAAAGCATTGATTTTGAAATAGAGTTTATTTGTGAAAAAGAAAGAAATGAGGATGAAAAGACAAAACAAAATAAATTATTTCTTGAAAAAGATATAGTTAATGGGGTTCTAAGTAATAGTATTTCAAAAGTTATTTCTCTTAAAACAACTAAGATAGAAGTTACTTTAAATAAAGATAAAATAAAGACGATCCTTACTGACCGTGACAAAAAAATATATGAATTGGAAGAGCTAAATATATATGACAAATTAGAAGATGTTTCCATAAACCTTTACTTTCTAAATCAGGCAGCAAAGACAGCATTCTCAAAAAAAATGGGAGTTCAACCAGTTAATTATGGATCCATTATGCTTTTTAGAAATGGTTTTAGAATTCTTCCATTTGGAAATCCTGGTGATGATAGTTGGAAATTGGATTATAGATCTCAGCAAGGATATAATCGCTTTTTGGGAACCAGAGATTTATTTGGACGTGTCGATATTCAGACAGATAAAATAGAAGAATTTAAGGAAGTTTCAAGTAGAGATGGTGGTTTAATACAATCCAAAACAACAATTCAATTAAACAGATTGTTCGAAATTACACACCGAAGACTTGAACGTTATGTAGCTGGCGTACTCTGGGGAGAAGCATTCCTGAAAAAAGAGTATTTTAAGAATACTTCAAAAGAGAATATTGATTCAAAAAGAGATATTCTTAAAAATAAAGACAAATTCTCTGACTCATCAGAATATATTTTTACTTCTAGCTTAGGAAGCAAAATTGACTTTGTAAATCTTGTAAAAACATTAATTAATGATAAATCTGTTAATGTAGTTTATTACAACAAAGATTTGGCAAATATTTTTTCTCAACCAACATTGTTTGATGATGCAAATCCACAAGTTATAGATGACCTTGAACGAATTGCACAAAAAACAAATGATAGTGATTTGTTGTTTTCTGTAGATGAAGCAAAGAAAAAAATTCTTGATCTTCAAAAAGAAAAAGAAGCCGCAGAAAATCGTGCAGAAGAAGCAGAGGCTCGAGCAACAAAAGCAGACAATGATCGTGATACTGCAATTTTTGAGAAAAATATTGCAGAAGTAAAAAAAGAACAGGCAGAACAAGAAACTAAAAAAGTCCAAAAAGAAAAAGAACAGATTGCAAGTGAAAATTTATTCCTCTTATCTGATGTAAATCAAGATGTAAAGCAATTACAATGTTTACAACATCATATAACTCATACTTCAAGTTTTATAAATGAATTGACTTTAAAAGCTTTGGATTCATTAAAAAATAATGATATTGAAACTGCAACAAGCTATCTACAAAAAATTCTTTTTGAAAATACAAAAATTACAACTGTTTCAGCTTATGTAAGTAAAGCAAAATTTGATGTCATGGCAAATAAGATTAAAAATGACATTGTAATGTTTATAAATGAATATTTGGAGAATGTTTATTCCCATGAAAAGGATGCTATAAAAGTTGATTTGCAGCAAACTTCATTAAAATATGAGATAAAGTTTTCTCCAATTGAAATTATAGTTGTAATAGACAATTTGGTAAGTAACGCTAAAAAAGCTAATGCAAAAAATATTGCTACTTGGTGGGATGAATCTGAAACTTCGTTATTATTCCATTTTGCAGATGATGGAAATGGGATTTCTAGTGAAATCGTAAATAGAATATTTGATTACAGATTTACAACAACAAACGGTGGTGGTCTCGGACTATATCATTCAAAAGAAATAATGAATAAGTTACACGGCAATATTTTGGTTAGAAATGATAATAATACAGAGTTCATTCTTGAATTTTATAAGGGTGGAAAATAATGAGTTTGAGATATAAAGTACTTTGGGTTGATGACAGAATAGATGAATTTATAAGCCTTAACTTTAATAAAGAATTGAAAGACTATATTGACGCTTCTTTCTTTGAGTCTGAAATTGATATGTGTGAATCAGCTGAAGAAGCAAAAGCAAAATTACGAGAAAAGAAATATGATGTAATCTTTTCTGATTATAACATGTCGGAAGAAAAAGGAGATTCTTTTATACAAGACATTAGATCTCAAAATATTAATTGTGAAATTCTTTTTTACTCAGCACAAGAAGAACCCCCTCTTGTGCAAGCAGATAGAATTTCATTCCTAAGACTTCAATCCAATCGTGCTTATAACGAATTGATGAATAAAATCAAATCCGTAATTGATTTATCGCTTGAGAAAATCAATGATTTAACTTCAATTCGAGGTCTTGTTATGGCTGAAGTCAGTGATCTGGATGTTAAGATGACTGAAATTATTGAAAAATATTGTAAAGCATCAGAAGTAAATAAAGAGGATCTAAAAAACTACATAATACAAAAGACTGAAAACAGAACAAAGGACTCTCTCAAAGCATCGGATTGCGAAAAGAAATGCGTACATGTTTGGAAAAATAAAGAACTTCTTGAAGTTGTTCATGAACAAGGTTTTGAATCCTATACGAAAGCAAGATCTTTAGATTATATCTTTAAGAAAACAAAATTTGGAATTAATCCATTTTTGACTGATTACAATGCAGAAATTATTCAAAACAGAAATTTTCTTGCACATTGTCATAGCGAGATTAAAGATGGTAAAGAAATTTTAATAACTAATAAAGGTGAAAAACAATTTACAAATAAAGAATTCAAAACAATAAGAAGTAATATTCTGAAATATTCAAAAATGTTTGATGAAGTTTTGAAGAAAGTTTAATTACGGTATTTACAGTGTCATTGTGTAGAACTGTAACTGTGTTAGAATAATTCAAAATAAATTGGCGAAAATGAGGAAGTGGCATAGAATTTGAGGAATAGGAAAATCGTTGAAGTAGGTGATGGGAATGAGTGAAGAAGAATTCGCAAAGATATGTGATCTGGGTATTTTTTGAAGGACGGATTTAATAGATGAATAATGAAATATTTAATGAATTGAATAGATACAATATAGAAAAGAAAAATTTTTTTGAAAAATTCTCAGCAACTACGCAAAATCCAATTTCAAATGTTTTTGAAGTTGGAGAAGTCATTGGTTCTGGACAATCTCGATGGCAAATAAAAGAGTTTACATTTGATTCGATAGAATTAGTTGATTTTAAATATCCTTCACGTATACGACCTATACAATATGATCTTTTATTTGAATTCATTGATTTTATTTTAAATAATCCAAATTGTTCGGATGATGTTTTACGAGAAAAAATAAAAGAATCAAATAATGCACATTATGATAAGTTTTTATATGGATATTCTGCTACATTAAAACTACTTGCCAATGAATTTATCAATCGTTATGAAAAGCAAAATGATACTTTAAAATCGTCAGAAAATATCGAATCAACAAATAAAGCAAATTTTTTCAAAATTTCTAAAAACAGAATTGTTTTTGGAGCTCCTGGAACAGGAAAAAGTAATCTTTTAGAAAGACAAAGTATTTTTTTTAAACAGCAAGATTTGAAATCTGATATATATGTTGATAGGGTAACATTTCATCCAAATTATAATTATCAAAATTTCGTTGGAACATATAAACCTATTTCACAGAAAACTGAATTAAATGGAAAAATCTTAAAGGAAATATCATATGAGTACATCCCCGGTCCATTTATGCGTGTCTATGTAAATGCAAAGAAAAATCCTAAAAAGAACTTCCTGCTTCTTATCGAAGAAATTAACCGTGCAAATGTAGCCGCAGTATTTGGAGATGTATTCCAGCTGCTTGATAGACAATCAGATGGAACAAGTCAGTATCCGATTGCAGCAAGCGAAGATCAGAAAAACTATCTTGAATCTTGTGGCATTAACGATGATGAAATTTCTATCCCCTCCAACATGTATATCTGGGCCACAATGAACAGTGCGGATCAAGGTGTTCTTCCAATGGATGCAGCCTTCAAACGCCGATGGGATTTTGAATATATCGATATTGATGATAACGAAGACAGCATCAAGAATTATGTCCTCCCTATTCCTCATAAAGATAGTGATGGAAATATTTCTTACACTTCAGAAAATTGGAACAAAATCCGTCATGCCATCAACAATAAACTCAAAAATATTTACGGCGTGAACGAAGATAAACTTCTTGGCCCATATTTCTTAAGTAAATCAACTCTTGATGAAGCAGAACAAATTAATTACGAGACAGAAACTGATAAAGCGGAAAAGATTTGTTCTTTATTTAAAAGCAAAGTTCTTATGTATCTTTACGAAGATGTTGTAAAAATGAATCCTACTGAATTATTCAATAAATCAGTTTTCTCAGAAGACAAACCTCTTCACTATTCTGATTTGTGCAATAAATTTGATGAACTTGGCCTTAAGATTTTTGATGAGGATTTTATTAAGTAAGAATGAACTTTGAAAATCAGAAAATCTATTCTGCTTTTTTTAGGGAAATCAAGACTTTTTACACTAAAGAATCCTTTGCAAAAATTCTTGGATTGGAAGATTCTGTAAAAGAATCAAAGCAACAGCATGCAGAGCGGATTTATTCAAAACTCCTTGAACAGAATGTAATTAAGTCTTGCAACAAAAAGCAGTTTAATTTGAACGAATTAAATTCAGATGATCTCAAGCAAAAGGAAGAAGATGATCCTTCTATTCTGAACAACAAAGAAAAAGGATTTTATTTTAACTTTGTAGGTGTAGTTTTTGTTGATGACTGTATTTTAAAAGTTTACCCAAAATATATTGATTTGCCTGATGATATAGATTTTTCTGAAGCTGATAATGAAACTAAAGTCCGTATAGAAAAACACTTTTCTCAGGTTCTTCGAGTTATCAAAATACTTAGCACAATTAATCAGGATTCTAGCTTAAATCAACAGACACAGGAAAAGTATAATCACATTGGAATGCAGATTTTCCTTCTGGAAGATTATTACAGAAACGGAATCTATCAGAATAAAGAAACTATTATTGAAACTAACGGTGAAGGTGAGATTGACTGGGACAAAACAATCAATGAAACTACAGCCATCATTAAAAATAACAAGCCATATTATGTTGAACTTCAGACTATAAATACCAGAAGCAATGATTTTGATTATTTTAAGATGCTTCATGAAAGTATTTTATGTCAGTGCTCTCAGACATTAAGAAAAACAGGTCTTCTTTCCTATTTAGGAATGACTCCCTGTGAATTAAACGGAATGCCTTTATCTTCTTTTGGGGATGTAAATTATATTAAATACAGACTCCAGCAGGAAATCAGGACTCAATTCGTTACAAAAAAAAGAAATCAGCTTGTATCACTTTTAACTTACATAACGGAAACAACTGGTTATAAATCATCTAATTCATTTAAATTATTTGGAACTAACAGTTTTGAACATATCTGGGAATCTGTCTGCAAATCTGTTTTTGATGATTTGTATCTGAATAAACATAGATTAAGAAATTCTCAATTGAAGGATTCTCCAAAAATATCTGCCTTAATAAAAAATGAAATAATCAAAAGTATTTCTAAAGATGATAGAGATATTTCTGATAATGAAACATTTAAATCAATGATAGAAAATTCAAGCTGGACTATTGATAACGACCTTTATACTCCTTCTGGCAATCTTACTCCTGATATTATTTCAATTGATGAACAGCAGAATTTCTACATTCTTGATGCTAAATATTACATTATTAAAACTAACAAAGATGCAAAATCTATTGAAAACCAGCCAGGCATTCAAGATGTATTGAAACAATTTGCCTATGAGAAAGCCTATTCTTCTTTTTTGAGAGATTTTAGATTTTTCAATACAGTAAACGCTTTCATAGTTCCTTCGTTATTTTCAAAGTGGAAAGAAGAGGAAAATAAAATAACTTTTCAAAAGGGGTTTGTTACATACAATTTGATGCAGAAATCTGCTTATGAACATTTGGGACCAATTCAAGTTCTTGAAATTGTTCCTGATTTTATTTTTGATAAATTTCTAAAATCAGAAGTTTGTATTAATGCTCTTACCAAAGTATTAGAAGATAAAAAATTGCTGAATCATATCAACAGATTTACTAATCCTGATGGTTGGGACAAAGGTTTGACGTTAGCTGGATTCATGCGAAAAAAATATGTTGATAAAATAAGAGACGGCATGGATATTTACTTCTTTTTTTACGAAATATTTAATCATGGTGAACTTCAAATTCATCCAGAAATTTTACGATGCAATAAATTTATTGGATATGACGAGGAAAGTCCTATAAAACGAAAAGTTGTCGGAGAATTAATTCCTGAAATTCAAAAAGTAAATGTTTTGGATTTATCAAAAATGATTAAAGAAAGTGGCATATCTGATTATCAGAACACTCATGAAAGCTATTACTGCATGAAAGTTCAGAATGTAAAGGTTGAAGAAATGTCTGATAAGGAATTTGACGAGCTTATGGAGAAAATCAATCAGTCTCGTGGAAACTTTCTATTATCGAAATATTCTCCAAAAGTTATATAAAAAATTATGGACATACTTTCTCCAGAATCTCGCCATAAAAATATGTCTCATATTCGTTCCAAGAATACAAAACCTGAAAAACAAATTCGTTCAGCACTTTTTAAAGCAGGCTTTAGATATCGTATTTGCGACAAACGTTATCCTGGTAAACCTGATCTTGTATTTCCAAAATACTATGCAGTAATTTTTATAAATGGTTGTTTTTGGCATGCTCATGAAAGATGCAAATATTTTGTTTTCCCAAAATCAAATCACGATTTCTGGCAAAAGAAGTTTACAAGAAACAAAGAGCGCGATGCTGAAAATATAAGATACTTTCATGAACAATGCTGGCGTGTATGTATTGTATGGGAATGCGCCATCAGAGGTAAAGATTCAAAACAAAAAATTGAAAAAATAACAGATCAGATAATTCAATGGTTAGATGAATCTTCTGATTCTTATTTGGAACTGAGGGGACTTGAACGCCTTACCGCTACAATGCCATTGTAGCGCTCTAGCCAGGTGAGCTACAGCCCCGATATGTATTTCCATGTTAGTAAATTTTGCGAAATTACATAATTTTTTTCCGATTTATTAGCCGGGCGTTGCGGACCGGAGTTTGAAGTTTGCTGAAAGGGGTGGCTCCTGCAGTACCACAAAATCTATATAATTATCTCGAGGCTTAGAATTATTATGAAACAAGTAACAGTATTCGGCGCAATTATCTTGCGTGAAAATAATGGAATAAAAGAAATCTTTGCAACTCAGCGCGGTTATGGTGACTTCAAAGGTGGATGGGAAATTCCTGGCGGAAAGCTGGAACCTGGTGAAACCCCTGAACAGTGTATTGTACGAGAAATCAAAGAAGAATTAGCAACAGAAGTAAAAGCTGAAAAAATCCTAGGCGTTGTAGATTATGATTATCCTACATTCCATCTGACAATGCATTGTATTTTATGCACAATTGTTTCTGGTGATTTGGAACTCTTGGAACATGAAGCGGCTAAGTGGGTAAATAAGGAAACATTGCATTCAGTAGATTGGTTGCCAGCAGATCAGTTGATATTGGATAAGATTGAAGAAATTTTGTAATTTTCCATATAAATAAAATCACTCTAAACAATACAATTATATTAGTGGTATAATATATGTATTAGATTAAAATGTCTTTATTTGATAAATTATTTAATAATCAAAAAACGAATAATTCTCAAACAGATAACAACAATGAGTCATGTTTTATCAATTTATTAGATACATTTATAAATGATTTAAAAACATCAGATTCTTATATTGCGCGTAGTGATTATAATAAATTTATAAGTTCTAATTCCAAAGAACTTGAATATTTAAGAAATTTACAAAATGACAAATTACTTGATAACTATTGTAAACAGCATGGTTATAAAGTCGCTAAAGTTAATCAATTATTAAATGATTGCTCAGCTCTCAAAGACATTATTTCCGAACATAATACTGCATTTATTCAGAAAAAGTTGATTGATGAAAAGGATTATCTAGACAATATTCTTACAGATGTAGATCCTGTAATCAAACTTGATGAAGACCAACGAAAAGTTATTCTAACTGATGAAGATTATTGTTTAGTAATAGCAGGTGCTGGTGCTGGAAAAACAACAACCGTAGCAGCAAAAGTAAAGTATCTTGTTGAAAAACAAAACATTAAACCTGAAGAAATACTTGTTGTTTCTTTTACTAATAAGGCTGTTGAGGAACTTAAAGATAAAATTCAAAAACAACTCCACATAGATTGTCCAATAACTACATTCCATGCTTCAGGAAATGCAATTCTTCATAAGCAAAATGATGAAAAACTAAATATTGTTCAAAATGAAAAATTATATTATGTCCTAGAAGATTATTTTAACGAAACAGTTTTAACAAATGAAAAACTTGTTGATGATTTAGTTACGTTCTTTGCCTCTTATTGTGATGCTCCTGCTGATGAAATTGTTGATAAAGCAATACTTTTTAATAAAATCGCTTCTTCATCGTTTACAACTCTTAAAAGTGAACTAGGAGAATATGAGAAAAAAATAATTCCTTCTGGTGATAAAAAATATGTCACAATTCAGAATGAACAATTACGTTCAAATGAAGAAGTTCAAATAGCAAACTTTCTATACCTGAATAATATCGATTATGAATATGAACCAAAATACAAATATAATATTCAAGGTTCTACAAAACCATATACCCCAGATTTTATTATTCATCAAGGAGATAAAGAAGTTTACATTGAACACTTCGGGGTTACGGAAGATGGATACAATAATCGATATAACTCTGAAGAACTTGCAAGATATAACAAAGCCATGCGAGATAAAGTTGCCTTGCATAAGGCACATGGAACACCACTAATTTGTACATGTTCGAAATATAAAGATGGAAGGGAATTAACAGAACATTTAAAAGAAAAACTTGAAGAATTTGGATTTATATTAACCCCTAAAGATAATAAAGAAGTAATGAAAAAAATCTCTGATCAAGATGGAAGTCGTTACGTAAGAAAACTTATTAATCTTGTTGATCGCTTTATTGGCAATTTCAAAACAAATGGATATCCTGTTCAACAATTTGATGATTGGCAAGTTTCAGCAAATAATGTTCGAACAAGATTATTTTTACGAATATGTAAAGAATGTTATTTGGAATATGAACGTTATTTAAACAAAAATAATGCTATAGATTTTTCTGATATGATCAACAAATCTGCAGCTTTACTCAAAGAGTCTGAATCTGTAAGAAGCCAAATAAAATTCAAATATATTATTGTTGATGAATATCAAGATATTTCACGTCAAAGATTTGATCTAGTTGAAGCTCTACATGCTAATTCTGCGGCAAAAATTATTGCTGTCGGTGATGATTGGCAATCCATTTATGCATTCAGTGGTTCAGATATTACTCTTTTTACAAAATTCTCAGAAATTATGGGGTATGCAGAGTTACTTTCAATTACAAAAACTTATCGTAACTCTCAGGAAGTAATTGATATTGCAGGGAATTTTATTCAGAAAAATTCTTCTCAGATTAAAAAACATTTACAATCACCCAAAACAATTGATGATCCGGTTATTATTTATACATATGATTCAAAATTAAAAGAAAGAGGAGCATCCGCCAGAAGTGGAGCCATTTATAATTTAGCCAAAGCTGTTGAAACTGCAATTGAGCAAATTATAGCTTATGATAAAGAAACTGAAAGAAAATCATCTTCCATTCTTTTACTTGGGCGTTTTGGATTTGATGGAAAAAATTTGGAACGCTCTGGCTTATTTGAATATAAAGATTTTGGTAGCAAGGTAAAATGTATCAAATACCCAAAACTAAATATTACATTTATGACTGCTCATGCATCTAAAGGTCTCGGATACGATAATGTAATCGTTATAAATGGAAAAAATGAAACTTACGGTTTCCCTTCAAAAATAGAAGATGATCCAGTTCTTAACTATGTAATAAAACGAGATAATACAATTGAAGCTGCAGAAGAAAGAAGATTATTTTATGTTGCAATGACAAGAACTAAGAATAGAGTATATTTTGTTGCTCCTGAAGAAAATCCTTCTGAATTCCTGCTAGAAATCAAAAATGATTACAAAAATGTTGTTCTAAAGGGTGACTGGAACGAAGAAGTATCTACAGAAAGTAAGTTCAAAAAAGCCTGCCCTATATGTGGCTATCCACTTCAGCACAAATATAAAGAAGCTTATGGCCTTCATTTGTGGATTTGTACAAATGAACCAGAAATTTGTGATTTTATGACTAACAAATTAGATGCTGGAAAATTATCAATAATGAAGTGTCCTGATTGCGAAGGATATTTAATTGCAAAATCAAGTGATTCCAAGAACTTCTTCTTAGCTTGTACAAATTACACAAGGGATGGAAAAGGATGTAATACTAAAATCTGGAAACGTGATTATTATATGCAAATGGGATATAAACCAGAACAGGAAGATTCTACAAATGAATCTAATAACGAGAAAATAGAAGAAAGGACCGAAGCTTTTTGTATAAAGTGCGGAACTCCAATTCCATATGCAAAAAACAAATATTTATGTCGAAGTTGTTTTATGGAATCAAAAAATATCATTGCCCCCACATTTGATTTTTGTAATAAATGTGGTAAAAAAAGAGGCAATATTAAATTCAATTACCCCATCTGTACATTCTGTGATCGTAAATAGTAATCACGCCTTCCATCCATACTCAAATCCATTGAACACAGCCGAGTGTTGCATCTCAATCAATTTTGAGTATGAATAAGTCTTAAAATCCTGACGAACTATTGGTAAATCAATATTACACAACTTTGAATTACGTTCTTTCAATGTTGTAAAATATCCTTCATCAGGAACTATATTACTCTTTGCACTATTACAATGAGGACATGCTAAAACGAAATTCCAGAGTTTATCATCCTTCACAAATGACCAAGGAATAAAATGATCTACTGGACTTGCTTTATCACTATCATCGTGGAGTGGTTTTCCACAATAAAAACATCGGGTTTGATTAAACTCAATTAATACTTTTCTATAAGGATTCAGATTCTGACGTTCTGTGGATGCATCAAGTTTGTTTGCTAATGCATAAGAATCTTCCTCCAGATTTGCTTTTTCAAGATATTTAATCCATTCGTAGTAATTCTGCTTTTCAAACACTGATTTATATTTTACAAGAGCAGCATAAACATCAGGATTTAATATAATTCCTTCACTTTTGTCCTTCTTATTGAAATGATAGAACTGATCATCTGTATCACCACAAAATGCAGAAACAACATATTTCATCATCTGGGCTTTTATTTTTTTTGTGATTTCTAGCTGCAAATCAGAACGTAAACTTTCAAAAGGGAAGATACTCAACTTTTCTGAATAATTGAATTTATATTTTTCACAAAAGGCAAAAAGTTCTTTTTCTACACTTGTATATTCGTGTTGTGAAGTTTTTATTTCCTGACGGAGATGATAATTTAAGACAAGATTCCAATATATTTCTGTAAATCGAGATGCAAGATTATCATAAGTCAGAAGTTTAGAATTAATATCAACGTTGAATACATTATCAATAATCGATTTGAAGAATGCATATTTATAGGTTGTTGTATGACGAGAATTTCCAGACAATGCTCTATTAACCAATGCAATTACATCAGCTTCTGTAAGAGGATGAAATGGAACTGTATTACTTTCAGAATCCCAACGTGTTACAGACATATTGTTTTTGGAGCTGAGGGGACTTGAACCCCTTACCTCTACAATGCCATTGTAGCGCTCTAGCCAGGTGAGCTACAGCCCCGATTAGTATTTTTATTAGCTTTGTTTCTTTAGTAAATTTCTTACATCATTTGTAGTATCGACTGATATTGAATCACCTTTTTCTGGATTAACAGCGTTCAACTTATTTACAAAATTTATAAAATCAAGCAGTTTTACATGTTCAGCTGGAATCTCTTCTCCATCATCACAAAAGTACGGTATCACAATATTCGTTATCGATTCGTTTAATTCACTAATAATATCAATTATATTATCTTGAATTATAATATATTCTGTTTTATCACCTGATAATGCTCTATCAAAATTTTTTAATAAATGATTCTCTTCTCTATCCCAAAAATTATAAAGTTTATAATATAATTCCTTACTCTTATTATAAGTATCTGGCAATTGAAGCCACAAAACAGGGTATTTTTTATCGTTCCAAACACCTTTAAGTGGTTCCCAACCTACATTGTAGACCTTAAATTCTTCAATCTCTGAATCAACAAGTTTTTTACCCAATAACAAATATGCAAGTTCTAAACTTATTACAATTATTCCTGGATAAGTATTTTTTCCAATTCTAAAACCTATATCCATTTCAGGCCCAATGTAATCAATATGAGGATAAGGAAAATTACTAAATGTTCCATTACCATTTTTCATAAATAAACTAGGAATAGGGGTCTCTATTATTCTATTTCTAACAGGAAATCCAGCTGTCCATGCCGATCCTTTTAATCGAATAAGTTTGGTTTCTTTGTATTTGCAATCAATAGAGCGTAAAGCTTTATAAAATGCCAAAGTATATAAATAAACATCTTTGTGTCTAGTGACATCAAAACAATATATCAACTCATCTCCAGCAAATTTCCATGGATATACTTCTTCATCTGATTCTAAATACTTAAAAAATTCTGTATTAAAATCCAAAAATAAATCTGTAATTATTTTAGACCAATCTTGATATATTATTAAATCCTTGTTTAATTGAAAGATTCTTTTTTCACTTATTTTTTTTTTCGGATCTCTGATAAGCTTATTAATTATATTAGATTCAGATGTACATCTTTCAAGAATAGTAGAATAATTATGGGCCCCTTTTAATTTTGTTGATCCAAAAATATCTACAGATAAAAAAAGTTTTATTTCAGATTTACTCATGGTGAAGATTAACCATACGATATTGAACTGAAGTTGTAGAAACCTCAAAATAAGCAGATAGCTTTAACAAGGAAGCATTAAATTCTTTTTCTTTTTTTATAAATTCTTCTTTAGGCATCAAAAAAGCAGCAGCAAATTTATTTGCAATTATTTCCATAGGTCCAGAACCATATCTGTAAAAAACTCGTTGTTCTTTATTAGGTAAATAATGAATAAAATAATGACCTAATTCATGTGCAATAGTAAAATTATCTCGTAATGGAGAGGTATATGGAGGCAACTTAATTACAAACGAACCATCTTCATTTATGGTAAGACTTCCTCCATTTTCTTCATAACAAGAAGGATCTTTTACAGGTTCAATAATTCCACCTATCTTATTAACAAAAGAATATAAAAAAGAGGAGATGTTATCTGGTTTTCCCAATTCATTTTCTGCTAATTTTCGAATATTATTAGCGAATTCTTCAATATTAATAGCTCGATTTTCCATAAATCTTAAATTACCATATAAATTATAATTAACTTGAGAAAACTTTACAATTAAAAAGAATCATTTATATATACTTTTTGTATAAAAAGAAAGTTTATGCTTTATAAAATTTTGAACTAAAAATTACTTCCGTTCCATCCCCAGTTGCTGGTTCCAAAATATGCTACATACACTGCATCACCTGGAATCCCCAACTGAGCATTCAGAATCTCGCAAACTTTTGCTGTCATCTTATCGCTCTGGCCGGCATCGATATTTCCAAGGGCTTTTACTTCAACATAAGCACCTTTATCAAGTTTGTTTCCACCAAAATACAAATCCTGATTATGTGTAAGGCCACTAGTGGCCGTTGTTCAAT
>JAKSTJ010000024.1 GCA_024402635.1 Treponema sp.
ATTTTGACGACCTTTTTTCTTATTTTATATAATCAATAGTTTCTTTTATTGTCTTATCCCAACTAAATTCCTGAGATCTTTTTATTCCTTTTTCAATCATTTTTTGAACTAATTCTTTATCACTAACAATTTTTTTCATACAATCAGCAATTTCATTAATATTATCTGAATTAAAATAGATTGGAGTATCACCACCAGCCTCTTTTAATGAAGAAGAATCAGAACAAAGAATTGGAATTCCACTAGCCATTGCTTCAAGAATAGGAAGACCAACCCCTTCATTTATTGCAGGAAATATACAAGCGGCAGCTCCTTCATACATTTTTGCAAAATTTTCATGAGGAAAGTAACCTGTCAAAAATATATCACTCGAATATTCAGATTCAAATGCAGCTTCATGAATTATTTTTGCATAATCATCTTCATAACCTGAAATTACAAGGCGATGAGGTTCACCTGTTTCTTTCTTAAATTTTTCAAAGGCCTTCATTAATTCAAGATGTTTTTTATCGGGACCTGAAATTCTTGATCCATAAATAAAATATGGTTTTCTGATTGCGAAAGGTTTTACTTCTACAAATTCTGAACCATCATCTATTGTTGGAAAAAATAATTTATGATCAATTCCATTATAAATTACTTTAATTTTATTCTTATTTATTCCATTTTTTACTAAATCAGATTTTATTAATTCAGAAGCAGCAATTATTTTTTCAGAATTATTCAATCCCTTTTTTATATAATGTAAGGCTGAATTTTTATTATTTTCATCTTTTTTGAAAATCAAACTGTTTACAACAGGAATTCCTAAATAATTTTTACATTTTGAAGGAAGAACTTTATCAGCAGCAGGAAATAAAACAACTTCATAACCTTGTTTTTTTACAAAATTATTAATTTTACGTTTATGCCATTTAAATTGTGCTTTTTTTGAATCTAAAACATCAACCGAAACATAGGGAATTTCAATTTCAGACTTATAAGTATAACGATCTGATTCCAAACCGAATAATTCAAATTGAATATCATCATTAACAGAAAGATTTTTAATAAAATTAAGCAAATAAGAACCATTTCCTGATTTTGAATGGTCACAACCAAGAGTGTCTATACCAATTTTCATATTACTTCCAAATTTATAATGTTAATTATTATTGTAGCAGATTTTTATTTACTGTGCTATAGTTACAGAATGACAAAAGATAATGTATTTTTAACACTTTCACAAGAAATAAATAATCGATTACAAAAATTAAATATTGTTGAACCTACTAAAGTTCAATCTCAATTAATTCCTGTTATTTCAAAAGGACAAAATGTTGTTTTTCAATCAGAAACTGGAACAGGAAAAACATTTACATATCTTTTACCTTTAATCAATAAATTAGAAAATGATCCTGATAAAACTAAAACCAGAATAATAATCGTTGCTCCAACATTTGAATTAGCATCTCAAATCAATAGTGCAGCAAAATCAATAACTGACAGAAAAACTGCATTATTCATTGGAGGAGCTGCAATAAAAAGACAAATTGAAACATTAAAAGAAAAGCCACAAATAATCACTGGAACAGCAGCCCGTCTTGTTGAATTAATCCGATTAAAGAAATTAAAAGTAAATGATATTTTTGCCTGCATTTTTGACGAATGTGACAGACTTATAAAAAAAGAAAGTTTTGAAGATACAGAGGCATTACGACAATTACTTCCTTCTGGTTGCCAGTTAATTGGATGTTCTGCAACAGTAAATAAGCAGGTAAAAATCTTTTTTGCAGGTTCTGAAGATATTATTTTGCCCCCAGAAGATGTTCTCAGAAGTAGAATCACACATTGGGCTATTTATGCAGAAACAAGAGATAAAATTGAAACATTAAGAAAATTTATTATTGCTGAAAAACCTGAAAAAGCATTGATTTTTACATCCAGAGCAGATCAGGTTGAAAATATTTATACAAAATTAAAATATAAAAAAATAGAGTGTGCTGCTCTTCATGCAAAAACAGATAAACAGGAAAGAAAAGCTGCAATTGATAGATTTAAAAGCGGTAAAATAAAACTCTTAATCACAAGTGATCTTGCTGCCAGAGGATTAGATATTCCAGAAATAACTCATATTATTCAAATGGATTTACCATCTGATATAGATTTCTTTATTCATCGTTCCGGTCGAACTGCCAGAGCTGGAAAAACAGGTATAAATGTAGTAATTGGAGATGAATACGAAATGAATCATTATGCAGAAATCGAAAAAAAACTGAAGATAATTGTTTATCCAAAAGTAGTTTATAATGGTAAAATTTCTGCTCCAAAAATTGATGATGAATAATCCTAATTACTTATAATACAATAAATTACAAATTATCATACTATTAGTTTTTATATTGTAAAAATACCCTCTTTTCGTTATAATTAATAAGATTATATTATACATTTTTAGAGGATTTTTGTGTTTTTAAAAAGTTTAGATATCCATGGATTTAAATCTTTTGCTGATAAAACTCATATTGATTTTGCAGAAGGAATTACAGCCTTATTAGGTCCAAATGGTTGTGGAAAAAGTAATGTTGTAGATGCTATCAAATGGGTATTGGCTGAAAATAAATCTAAAAATCTTCGTGCAGAAAAAATGGAAGATGTAATTTTTAATGGAACAGAACGTCGTCCAGCTTTAAATACTGCAGAAGTTACATTAACTCTTTCAAATGAAAAAGGTTTACTTCCTCTTGATGAATCTGAAATTGCTATAACAAGACGTCTCTATCGCTCTGGAGATCAGGAATATTTTATTAATAAAAGACCAGCAGGACCAACCGAAATCCGCAGATTATTTATGGACACAGGGGTTGGAAAAGCTGCATATTCAGTAATGGAACAAGGTAAAATTGACCAGATTTTATCTAGTAAACCAGAAGATAGACGTTATCTTTTTGAAGAAGCAGCAGGTATTTCAAGAAGTAAAGCAGAATGCCAGGAAGCAGAAAGAGAACTTGAAAGAACTAGAATTAATATGCAGCAGATTGAAATAGCACTGACAGAAATTAAACGTCAGTATGATAGTTTAAAAATTCAATCTGAGAAAACTACAAAATACAGAAAATTCAAAGATGAAATATATAATTTTGAATTAGATTTGACTCTTCTTCGCTTAAAAAACTTTGTACAGGAAAAAGCCCGTCATGAAGAAGAATTAAAAGTTGTTCAGGAAAAACGAGATAAAGTCCGTCTTGAAATTGAAGAAATTAACAATACCATTTCTGAAAACATGGATAAAGTAAAAGCCATGCAGGATGAATTGTATGCAAAACAAGCAGAACTTATTGGTATTGGAAAAGAAAAAAATGGTAAATTAGATTTAATTAAAGAACATAATCAACGTTCAACAGAAATAAAAGAAAAAATTAATAATCTTGAAGCAAGAAAAACTTCAATTCAGGAAAGAATTGATAATCTCCAGGATGAAATTGACGAACAGAAGGCAATTCTTCACGAAAAGACAAAGCAACTGGAAGACATTAAAAGAAATATAAATTCTTTCCAGGAAAACATCGAAACATCCAGTTCTCAAATTACAGAAAATGACAAACTTGCAGATTCTTTAAGAGACCAAATTATTGATTTAGAAATCGAAAGAAAAAATTTACAAAAAGATCTTACATCAATTACAGAAGACATTGTTTCAAAACTTGATGAAAAACTAAAAAATGCAGGTTTTTCTGAAAGTTCAATGAGTAAAGCAAAAGAACTGCTTGATACAACATTAACTAAATTAAAGATCTATATTACTGGTAGAAAAAATATTTTTTCAGATTTTACAAAACAGAATCATTCATTGGATGAAAATGCTAAGATTGTAAAAGAAGCAGTTATGGCATTTGAAGAAGCAGAATATCAGCTTGACGATCTGGATGAAGCTCTTAATCAATATTTGAATGCATCCCCTGCTTTTATTACAGAATTCCTTTCTCCTGAAGGAATTATGACAAAAAAGCGTGCAATTGATTCTAAAATTGATTCAAATATCAAAAAAGTTGAAAAAATAAATCAGGAAATTACAGATTTACATTCAAAAAATTCTTCATTAACAAAAAAGATTTCTGAATATAAAGACACATTAAACAAATTAAAAATAAATGAAATTCAGATGCAGGAACAAATTTCTGCCAGTCAGAATCAAAGTAATATGCTTAACAGACAGTTAGCTTCTGAAAAAGCAACATTACAAGAAACTGAAAACGAATTATACACAGAAACAAAGTATTCTGAAGAATTAATTGATAAAATCAACGATTTGCAAGATGAATTAGCCGCAATTGAATATAAGGGTAAGAAGCTTGCAGAACAAATGAACAAACTTGATGAAGATATTGCACAATGTAACAAAAGTGTATCAGGTAAAAGTGGAACTCTTGATAAAAAACGTGAAGAACAGAACAAATATCAGGAACAGTATGAACATCTTACATTAACAATAAATTCTTCTGAAAATGACATAAAAAATGTAAAACAAAACTTTCAGGATCAGTATTCTCGAGACTTGATGGAATTTGAAGAGAGAATGTATAAAATTACAACTCCAACCAGCGAAATTCGAGAAAAATTAATGGCAGCTAAAAAAGATTTTGCAGCACTTGGAAGTGTAAACTTAATGGCTCCAGAAGAATTTCAGGAAGTAAAAGAACGTTATGAACGTCAAAAAGTAAATTATGAAGATACACAAAAAAGTCTTGAAAATTTAATTCGTGTATCTGAAGAAATTAAATCTAAATCTGCTGAATTATTTTTGGAAACATATAACCAAATCAAAAAGAATTTCCATAATATGTTCAGAAGACTTTTTAACGGTGGTCGTGCAGAACTTAAACTTGCAGATTCATCAAACATTCTCACAAGCGGTATTGATATTTATGCTCAGCCACCTGGAAAAAAACTTGAAAATATTGCATTACTTTCCGGTGGTGAAAAAACAATGACAGCAGTTGCATTGTTATTTGCTACATATCAGGTTCGCCCTAGCCCATTCTGTCTCCTTGACGAAATTGATGCTGCTCTTGATGATAAAAACGTTTCAAGTTTTGTAACAGCATTGGAAAGTTTTGCCAGTGTCAGCCAGTATATTGTTATTACTCACAACAAAAAAACTGTTATGGGTGCAAGTACAATGCTTGGTATTACAATGGAAGAATCAGGTGTTAGTAAAATTATTGCACTAAAACTTGATGAAGATATAAAAATTGGATCAAAACAAGCAGAAATCACTGATATAAATAATGATTTCGTTGAAGAAGAAGTTCCAGAAGAAGAAGGCATTATTCTTCCTCAAAGACCTCCTAAACGAATTCACAATGATGATGGAACTATAACAGATCCAATTTTAGAAAAGAAATAAAAGGCTAAAATGATTTTTAAAGAATTATTTGAGAAAATTAAGGATTTCTTCACAAATAATAAAAAGCTGGCAATTATTGTTTGCCTTGGTGTTATTATTGTTTTGTTGCTTATTATTTTACTCATTTCAATAGTTTCATCTTCTGGGAAAAAGAACAGTTTTACTGACACTGAAATTATTTTAACTGAAACACAAATGATTCCAAATGGTCCTGAATTGCAGAATGACTATGTAATTTCCAGACAGACAAAAGAAAAATGGTCTGATGAAGAAGTTAATGATTGGTTTACAATTCCAACATTAAAAGATGTTGAAAATCTTGGAAAATCAAATGATTCTATGATTATTGATTTATTAGGAAATGCTCCATGAAAAAGATTTTTTACATTTTCTTATTTTCATTCAGTTTTATAATTTCCTCTTGTACATCTTTATCTGAATTATTTTCAGGAAAATCTGATTCAGACAAAATAGAATCACCTGCAACATCTGACATGAATGAAAATAATTCTGATAATTCAATTAATTCAAATAATATTTCAAATGAAATTGAAGAAATTTCAGATTCTCCTGTAATTGATTTATCTTCTGATAATACAAATGTAACTTTAAAAGATTTAATCAACACTATTCCACAGGAATTTGAAGAACCTTTAGTAAGAGATTTAGAACCTCCTGTATTGGAAGAAAATAAAATTGTAAATGTAACAGAATCAGACACAAATGATGATGTACAAAATAATCTTTCAGTAAATGATGCAACTGATACAAAAACAGAAACAGTTTCTGATGAAAATAATTTTGGAAATATTCAAAACACAACTGTAAATCCATCTTCTGAAACAAAAGTATCATCTGTAAAACCAGAAACAACTATAGTTCCTGCTACTAATTCTGTAAAAAATGAAACAACATCTTCGGTGAAGAATGAAACTAAAACACCTGTAATAAACATTGAACATAGAGAAAACTCGGTTTCTGTACCAGAAAATAAAACAGAATCTAAAACCGAAAATATAATTTCTAAAACTGATGAAAAACCTGTAAATGTAAGTTCAAACGAATCTTCACCTGTACAAAAAGTTGAACCAGTTACTGAAAGAAAAACAGAACCAGAAAATAATAAAATTGTACAGAAACAGGAAAACTTAATTAAACCTGAAACTCAAAAAGAAAATATTAGTAAAACACTCGAACCTCCTGTAACATCAGCAGGTACAAAAACTGAAAATAAAACTCCTGTAATACCATCAAAACCTGAAAACAAAACTGTTCAACCAGCAACAAATACAAATACTAAGCCTGAAGAAAAAAACGAAATAATAGACGAAGATTTCATGAAACAAAATCAAGGTTTATTACCTGTTGAACAAACCCAAAATGAAAATAATGTCTTAACTCCTTCAAGAAGTGTTGTATTGAATAAAGGAGAAACATTAATTGTTGAATATCCAGGTTCTGGATGGTTATATTTAGGTTCTGATCACGAATATAACAATCTGGAAAGCAAAGGTCGAAAATCAGGAAACAATAAAACAACTTATATTTTAACAGCATTAGAACCAGGAACTCAAATTCAACATTTTTACAAAACTGACAGCGTATCAGGAAACTATATTGATGATTACATAGAAGTAACGGTTCGTGACAAAAAAGGATCTCCATCAACAGAAGTTTATGCACCTTCATATGAAGAAATAGTTCCTAAAAAGCCAGAGAAACCTGCAATTTCTTCTACAAAAATCGCACAACCAGAAATAACAATTCCCGCAGAAGCTTCTAAAATTGAAGTTAACGAAGTATTAAAAACTGGAGAACGTTCTTCAATTGAATATACACCAGAAGATCCAGAATATAAAGAAGATGTATATACTGAAAAATATGAAGCACCAGTAACAAAACAAACAGAACCTGAAAACGCAAAATCATTACTTGAACAGGCACAGGCTCTTTATGAAGAAAAAAGATTTAATGATGCATTAAATACTATTAATACATTCCTTGATTATGCTATAAATTATAGAGATTCAGGATTATATTTAAAAGGACAAATACTGGAAGCTGATAGTTCCATTAAAAATATTAAGGGAGCAATTTCTGCATATAATGAATTAATCAATAACTACCCTGCAAGTGAACATTGGGATGACGCAAACAAACGTATTATTTATCTTAAAAGGTTTTATATCGAAGCAAGATAAAATACGAATATATATAATTTAAAAAATCACTTTTTGTTTAACACCAAGGAGGCTAATTAAATGTTAGACTATAAGTATATTAAGGATAATCTGGAAGCTGTAAAACAGAATATTATTAACAGAAATATGACAGCAGATGCAGATTTAGTTGTAAAATTATACGATCAGAGAACAGAACTTGTTACAAAACTTCAGGCACTTCAGCAGAAAAGAAACGAAAATGCTGCTGCTATGAAACAAAAGCTTGATAATGATAAACGTCAGGAACTTATTGCGGCAGGAAAAGCAATTAAAGAAGAAATTGCTTCTGTTGAAGCAGAAACTAAAGACTGTGAAGAAAAATTGGAAGATGCAGCAAGACAGATTCCAAACATGGTACATCCAAAAGCACCTGTTGGTAAACTTGATACAGAAAATCTTGAAGTAAAAGTAGTTGGTACTCCAAGAAAATTTGATTTTGAACCTAAAGATCACGTTCAGTTAGGTGAATCTTTGGATATTCTTGATTTTGATCGTGGTACAAAAGTTTCTGGTCCTAAATTCTATTATCTTAAAAATGAAGCAGTTTTCCTTGAACAGGCATTAATTATGTACGCATTAAATACTTTACGTAAACATAATTTTAATATGTTCATTACACCTGATGTTGCAAAAGAAGATATTCTTAAAGGAATTGGTTTCAATCCTCGTGGAAATGAATCTAATGTTTACTCTATCGAAGAAGAAGGAACTTGTCTTGTTGCTACAGCAGAAATTACATTAGGTGGATACCATCAGGATGAAATTCTTGATAAATCTAAACTTCCATTAATGTATGGTGGGCTTTCACATTGTTTCCGTAGAGAAGCAGGTGCTGGTGGACAGTTTTCAAAAGGTCTTTATCGTGTTCATCAGTTTGATAAAGTTGAAATGTTTGCTTATGCAACACCTGAACAATCAGATGAAATCCACGAAAAATTAAGACAGATTGAAGAAGAAATCTTTACAGGTCTTGGACTTCCTTTCCACGTTGTTGATACATGTACTGGTGATTTAGGAGCTCCTGCATATCGTAAATGGGACCTTGAAGCTTGGATGCCAGGAAGAAATGGTGGTGAATATGGTGAAGTTACATCAACATCTAACTGTACTGACTACCAGGCTCGCAGATTAAACATTAAATATAAAGATGATGATGGCAAAAACAAATATGTTCATACATTGAATGGTACTGCAATTGCTGTTGGTAGAGCAATGCTTGCTATTCTTGAAAATTATCAGAATGCAGATGGATCTGTTTCTATTCCAGAAGTATTAGTTCCGTATTGTGGTTTTGATAAAATTTTACCAAAGAAATAAAAGAAAGATTTTGAATAAAAAAAAGATATAATCCTTAAAATAAAGGATTATATCTTTTTTTTTACACAAATAAACGTTTAGTAGCTTTTTCATACAAGTATCTTATATCTTCTTCTTGAACACTTGTATATACACAATCTAAACAAATTCTTGATTCTTTATCATTCTTATACACTTTATTTATAAAAAATGTAACATATATATCTCTTGAAAGAATCGGACTTTCTTTTATTGAGAAAGATAATTTTAATCCAAATTCTGATTTTTCAATATAATTTATAATAGGATTTTCAATACCTAAAACAATTCTTTCATGATCAATATAAAGAATAAACATATCTTTCTTTCTACCCTGTACAGCTTCCAGGGATTCATTTTCTTGAGTTGTAATAAAATTACAAATAGGAATTAATTGTAATCCGTTTCCTATATTTTTCTGTGTTTTTCCTTCTTCTACAAACTTTTCAAGATAAGATTTTGCTAAATGCTGATTTTCTAAAGGTATTGATTTCCATATTGGTCTTTCAAATAATTCATTTTCATTCCATGGAATACATTTTTCATTTAATTCTTTTTTACCTTCATATTCAAAATACAATATTCCAGAAATATCACTTATTCTATCAATTTCTTCTGGCAAATAAATTACAATTTTTTCTTTATCATAATCTATTTTTGAAATAAAAAATAAACCTACTCTATTAAAATAAAATTCAACTCTTACAGTATCTGCATTTACAATATTATTTTCTGATGGTATTTCCAGATATATTTTTCCAGATTTTTCTACAGTAATTTTTTCAGGCTTAAATGCTACTGGAAATATTTGAGAATTAAGAGATTTTACTCCATCATCAGTTTTATCATTAGAAATTGGAGTTAATGTAACAGGAACATTACCATCCATCAAATATTGTAAAACTAATTGTCGTTCAATACCGCTCAGTTTGTTATTTTCCATAAATACCCCATCCTGAAATAGAAATCTCATCTATTGAATAATTATCTACTTTTTCTACACAAATAACAATATTTAAATATTTATCTTTTGCAATTAATCTTACAGGAATCTCAATAAAATCCTGAGTTTCATTTTCTTTTCCAATTAAAAAATCATTAAATAATACAATTTTTTTATCTTTGTTTGTAATATCTTCAAAAGTGTTGGGAAATTTTTCATTAAACATAGTTTCCCAGTTTTCAAGTAAGTTTGATTTGAAAAATTGATATAAAAAATAATAATTCTTGCTCATAAATAAATCAGGCTTACAATTTAAATTCGAACAAACAGCTGAACCAAAATTCTTTACAGTATTTAACGCTTTTTCATTTAAGGAAGAATTATCTAAAATAGTAAAGTCAGAAATAGAAGGATAAATTTTATTGTTATCTTGTTTAATAAGTCCCATTAATTCTTTTGAAACAGAAACACTTTGACTGATTGAAGGTATATTTCCAATATCAGTTTCTAAAATTTCCGGTTCAATTTCTTTTGCCCAATTTACAATTGATTGTCTTTCAGAAATCAGATACTTTAAGGTCTCCTCATTTTCTACTGAAATTACAGAATCTTTTTCTTTAGAGCATGATAAAAAAATAAATGGAATAAATATTAAAAAAAAGAAATATTTCATTTAACTAATTTTAACATAAATAAGTTTAATAGTCAGTATAAAAAATCTTTTTAATTAATGACAAAAACATATGAAAGATGATTTTTTTCATTCTTGATTAATCCATTAAAGTTTTTATCTTCTGAAAAAACTGCAATTTTATCATCTTCAGAAAAATTTAGATTTTCTTTAAACCATTTATATTTAATAGGTTTACCATTTTTGAAATCCATTAAAAATTGACTGTTTATGAAAACAGATTTAAAACCGCACATTTCAGCACAATTTTCTGAAAAAGAAATAATATTTGTTTTAATTTCTTGCTGAATAATATTTCTATCATAGTTTTCTTTATTAACAATATTATCTTTATATTCTTCAGCTTTTTTTATTGCATTTTCTATTGAAAAATCCTGCATTAAATCATATCCACAGGCATCTTTTATAGAAAAATTTCCAACAGAGGTTCTATATAAACCTACTAAATGACCAGCAGAATTCAAATCTTTTGCAATATCTCTGGCAAGACTTCTAATATACGTACCTTTTGAAACTGTAAAATCTATTTGACAGTATTCAACAAGATTTTCATTGTTCAATTTATAATTTACAAGATTATTTTCAAAAATAGTAATTTTTCTTGATTTAATTTCAACTTCTTTACCTGCCCGTATTAAATCACTGGCACGTTTACCATTAACATGTATTGCAGAATAAGCTGGTGGAATCTGATCTAATTCACCTTTATATTTATTTAATATTGATTTTAAACTTTCTAGAGATGGTAATGAAGCTTTTTTGATTACTTCACCTGTATATTCCAAAGTATCAGTTTCTTCACCAAATTTTATAATTGCTGAATAGGATTTATTAAACTCTGTAATATTTCCGGCAAGTTTTGTAAGACGCCCTACACATACAACCAATAATCCCTGAGCAAAACTATCTAAAGTACCAGTATGCCCAACTTTTGTTGTATTTAAAGCATTTTTTACATTAAAAAGGGATGAAAATGAAGTATCTCCTGGTTGTTTTGCAAGTAACACAATTCCATCCATACTATTTTCACCCCTTTTATTTTAATTCTCAGATTTTTCTTCTGACTGAAGTTTCTCAAGTTCATTTAATTTTTGAACCATTTTGAAACCTTCTTTCATTCCAACATCTACAATAAACTGAAGTTTTGGAAACTTTCTAATTCTTAATTTCTTAGCAATTTCCCGTTGGATAAATCCAGCAGCAGCATTAAGTCCATTAACACCATTTCGCAACTGATTATCAGTCAAAAATGTTGAAACATAAACTTTTGCATAAGATAAATCTGAAGTTACTTCAACTCGGTTTATTGAAAGAAATGTATTTACACGAGGATCTTTTACTTCACCTCTAATAATCAGCTGAGAAATCTCATCTCTCAACTGATCATCAAGTCTCTGGATTCTATACTGACCCATTAGTTAGCTCCTTCTCCAGAGTTTTCACCAGTAACATTTCTTTTTGCAATTTCAGCCTGTTCTTCAGCAATAGTTTTACCTAATTTCTTTGCAACTTCAATAATTTCAAAGATTTCAAGTCTATCACCTACCATGATATCCTGCCAGTTTTCTAAGCCAATACCACATTCATAACCAATACTAACTTCTTTTACATCGTCTTTGAAACGTTTGAGAGAAGAAATCTTTCCGGTAAATTTTACAATACCATCACGAATAAGGTTAACACTAGCTGAACGTCGTACAATACCTTCTGATACAGAACAACCGGCAATAACACCAATCTTTGGTACTTTGAAAGTATTTCTAACTTCAACCATACCAATAACTTCTTCTTTAGTATCAGGCTGTAACATACCTTCCATAGCTTGCTGAATTTCTTCAACACACTTATAGATAATATTATATTTTCTGATTTCTACGCTTTCCTGTTCAGCCAAAGTTTTTGCTTTTGGAGTTGGACGAACATTGAAACCAATAATAATAGCATTTGAGTCAGCTGCTGCAAGAGTAACATCTGATTCATTGATTGCACCAGCACTTGAATGAATAACAGAAAGTCTGATTTCTCTTGTAGAAAGTTTTTCCAAAGATGCTTTAAGAGCTTCTGCAGAACCTTGTAAATCGGCTTTAATGATAACTTTAAGTTCTTTAACTTCACTATCAGCAATATCAGAATAAAGTGATTCGAGAGTTGTCTTTTTAACAGCTTTTGCAGCTTCAAATCTCTTTAATTCCTGACGTTTTGCAGAGAATGCACGAGCATCTTTTTCACTTTCAGTAACCTGGAATGGATCACCAGCATTTGGCATTTCTTCCATACCAAGAACTTCTACTGGTTCAGATGGACCTGCTTCCTGAATACGATTTCCTCTATCATCAAACATAGCACGTACACGACCAGAGTAAATACCAGCAACAAATGGATCACCCTGTTTTAATGTACCACGCTGAACAATTACAGACGAAACTACACCACGTCCCTGATCAACACGAGATTCAAGAATCTTACCTTCTGCACGACATTCATCATTTGCTTTTAACTCAAGCATCTCTGCCTGAAGTAAAATTGCATCAAGAAGATCATCAATACCCTGCTTTTTAAGAGCAGAAATATGAACATACTGTGTATCTCCACCCCATTCTTCTGGAGCAAGTCCTAATTCTGAAAGCTGTGTTTTTACACGATCAGGATTAGCTTCTGGTTTATCAACTTTGTTTACAGCAACAATAATTGGTACTTTTGCGTCTTTAGCATGAGCAATAGCTTCCAATGTCTGAGGCATTACACCATCATCAGCTGCAACAACAAGTACAACAATATCAGTTACCTGAGCACCACGAGCACGCATCATTGTAAATGCTTCATGTCCAGGAGTATCAAGGAATGTGATTTTTCCTTTTTCAGTTGTAACTGAATAAGCACCAATAGACTGAGTAATTCCACCAGCTTCTCCTGCAGCAACATTTGCATGACGAATAGCATCAAGAGTTTTTGTTTTACCATGGTCTACGTGACCCATTACAGTAACAATTGGAGGTCTGAATTTTAATTCAACTCCATCATCCTTTTCACTTTCGATAACAGTTTCATCATAAAGACTTACAAGGTGAACTTCACAACCATATTCAGCTGCAAGTAATGTAGCAGTATCAGAATCAATAGATTGAGTAATTGTTACCATCATACCCATTCCCATTAATTTTCCGATAACTTCAGATGCTTTTAAATTCATCTTTCTTGCTAAATCTGAAACAGAAATTGTTTCCATAATATCAATTGATTTTGGAACAACACTTGCAGGAGTTTCAACTTTCTTTTTCTGATCAAATAATTTATCGTCGTACTGCTCTTCGTCTTTTCTATTGTAAATCTGTTTTTTGCCTTTAAATGCTTTTTTTGCAGGCTGTCTAGACTGATCTACAGGAATTGGAGCTGCACCACCGCCCATTCCAGGACGAGGACCTCTAAATTGACCGTTTCCATTGCCAAATCTTGGAGCATTTCCATTACCCTGACCAGGTTTATTCTGGAAATTACCCTGACGATTATTATTAAAACCACCCTGGCGATTATTGTTAAATCCACCCTGGCGATTATTATTAAATCCACCAGACTGTCTTCTATCACCATTTGAATTATTAGAATCTCTTTCTCTATTCTGGTAACCCTGACGTGCCTGTGCTCCTGTAAATCCAGAACCACCTTCACGATTAAAAGGTCTGTTTCCACCGTTTCCATTTCTATTGAAGTTTCCACGGTTATTGTTTCTACCTCTATCAGATAAATTTCCAGCCTTTACATTTGGTCTAGATGGATTAAGTTCAAATGTTGTTCTTGTAGGAGCTGAACCAGTTTGTGCAGGAGCAGATTCTTTTTTAACTTCTGTTTTTTCCTGAACAGGAGCTGCTACAACATTTTCAGCTTTTTTTACAACAACTTTAACATCTTTTTTAGATTCTGCTGCAGGTTTAGCTGCTGGTGCATTTCCAGACTGAGGAGCCTTCTTCTTAACAATTACAACACGTTTCTTTTCTGGAGTATTTGCAGATGATGAATTACTTCCATTATTTACAGAAGATGTTGTATCCTGCTGTTTTTTGTGAACTACAATTGCGGGCTTTTTTTCGTTTTCTTCAGCCATAAATTATCCTATTCTCCATCCTCTTCTGTCTGAAATTCAAATTCAATACCACAGTTTGGACATTTAGTCATATCCAAAGTAATTTTTGCACCACATTCAGGACAGAAATATTCTTCTACTTCTTCAGTTGATTCTTCAGCTGCATCATTTTCTTCTGCAACTTCTTCCTCTTCTTCTACAAATTCTACATTTGCATTAACAAGATCATAAATTTCATCAAGATCATCACCTGATACACCTTCAATAGAAATTGTATCATTTTCATATCCTTCAACGAAATCCTGTACATCACCAAAGCCATTATCTGTAAGTAATTTTGCAATTTCCTTATTAACACCAGGAAGTTCCATTACAGATGAAATATTTTCAGAAGCAACAACATCTTCGCTTGTTTCATCATTAAACAAGTTGTGAGCATTCTGAATTGTACTGATTGCTGAAAGATCCATTTCAGCAGCCTGATCAACAGTTTTAACATCAATATTCCAGTCACAAAGTTTATTTGCAAGGCGAACATTCTGTCCCTGTTTACCAATTGCTAAAGAGAACTGAGAATCTTCAACAATTGCCAAAGCCTGTCTCTTGTCAGCATCAAGAATAATTACTCTCTGTACCTGAGCTGGTGAAAGAGCATTTTTAATAAATACAGTTGGATCTGGATCCCATCTTAAAACATCAATTTTTTCATTTAAGATTTCACGGATTACATTCTGAATACGAACACCTTTAAGACCTACACAAGCTCCAACAGGATCGATTTCTTCTCTTTTTGAATAAACTGCAATCTTTGTTCTATAACCTGCATCACGAACAATTTTTGTAATTTCAACTGTTCCATCAGCAATTTCAGGAGTTTCTTTTTCAAGAATTGAACTAACAAGACGAGGATCACTGCGGCTAAGAATTAACTGAATTCCAGAATTTGTTGGTTTTACTTCAACAATAAGAGCCTTGATTCTGTCGTTTTTTTCGTAATATTCAAGTTTTGACTGATATTTTGCAGGAAGAACACCTTCAACTTTACCAGCATTACCTAAATCCACATAAATAGTTCCATTTTTTTCACGCTGGAAATAACCAATAATGATTTCTCCAACTTTATCTTTATACTCATTCATAAGAGTATTTTTGTAATTTTCGTTTAATCCCTGATGCGCAGTCTGTTTACCAGTTGAAACTGCAGAACGTTCAAAAGTTTTTGGATCGATTAAAATATCAATTTCATCATTTTCTTCAACTTCATCACCTGCTAATTCACGAGCTTCTTCTAATTCAATTTCTCTGATAGGATCGTAAACACCATCAAGTACAGTTTTTCTCGAATAAATTGATACATCAGACATATCTTCTGCAAATTTTACAATTGCATTTTCATCTGTTCCAAAAGTTCTTTTATAAGCTGCTTTAAGAGCTTTTTCAATAATCTGCCGTACTGAGTCTTCAGAATAACCACGTTCTTCCATCAGCTGGCGGATAGCTTCTGCCATTTCAGACATTTTAAGCCTCCTCTTTAGTATAAATAAATTTTGCTTTCGCTATATTTTCGTAAGAAACTGTGATTGATTCCCCACCCTCAGTTTCTAATGTTACCGATTTTTCGTCAGCAGTTTTAATAGTTCCGCTGATCCAGTCTGTTTTTTCTTTATCCCAAACTCGAACACCTCTACCTGTAAAAACAGTAAACTCTGCAGCATTTTTTATATTATGCTCAATTCCTGGAGATGTAAGTTCCATTGAAGTATCTTCTGTTCCTAATAAAGCTTCTAGTCTTGGTAATAAAACTCTATGAACTTTTGCACAGTCATTTACACCCATATTTTCATCAGGATTTTTTGAAGCTACAACAGCGCTTATTTTTGTAATTGTTTTCGAAGGAATTATTTTTAATTCAACAAGAACATATCCTAAAGCTTCAACTAAAGGAGAACACTCTGAATAATATTTAACAGTTTTATACGCTGTATATTCCATAAACAAGTCCTATATAACAAAAAAGACCCGAGAAACTCGAGTCCATTAAATAATAAATATAAAATGTACAACTAAATAATATATTTTTTTGTAAATAGTGTCAATTACTTCTATATTCTAGTACTAACTTTAGAAAAGTTTTTCCTGTTGTTTTTCAAAAGTAGCCATTAAAATATAGGAATTTTTATCATTTCTGATTTTTCTAATAATTACACTATCCTGTTCAATTTTTCCAGAACCACGTAGAACATTGTATTTTAAATTAAAAATATCTTTATTGTTTTCCATAAGATTTTTAATTGCTACCATAATTACATTCTTTAAATCTTCCGGCTGAATCAATGAAATAACATCTCTTCTTGTCCAGTTATATATTTTTGATTCTTCAAAACCACACAAATCAACAAATGGTTTATTAAATTCAATCATATCAAAATCTAAAGATTCTTTTAATTTATATATGTCAAAACTTAAATAAAAAATACATTGAGGATGCTGGAAAGAATCTTCCTTAAAAATCAAATTTCTTTCTTCAGGAGATAATTTTTTATATTCTTCTTTCTTCAATTCATAAACAAATTTTTCTTCAGGTTCAGGTCTTCCCCAAATATATCCTTGAATAATATCACAACCCCGTTCCTGCATAAAATCACGCTGATCTTTTGTTTCAACACCTTCTGCAATAATACCGTCAATATTAATTTTTTTTGCCATTTCAATAATTGAGGCAATAATAGCTTCTCCACGATTAGATGCAGCTTTGTTAATTTCAGAATTAGAATTCTTTCTTGGTTTAATAAACCCCATATCAAGTTTTAAATAATCAATATGAAGATCTTTTAATGTATTTAATGATGAATAACCACTTCCAAAGTCATCCATTGCAAGTTTTACACCAGTAGCCTTTAATGTATTTACTCTTTCAATAAGTTTTTCCTGATCTCCAATATCAATACTTTCTGTTATTTCAAAATGAATCTCATCTTTAATATCATCATATTCTTTTCGAAGACTTTCAATAACAGGAATAAGTTTATCATCTCTAAAACTTACTCGGGAAATATTTACTGAAATTGGAACTGTTTTTAAGCCTTGTTTATGCCATTTTCTAACAGTTTCAAATGCCATTTTCCAGTTGTATTCATCTAATTCTTTGATAAATCCATTTTTTTCTGCAAGAGGAATAAATTCTCCAGGTGAAATAATTGTTCCATCAGGTTTAATCCATCTGCATAATGCTTCTGCACCAGAGAGTTTTTTTCTGTTAGTTCTGTACTGTGGCTGATACCATAAAGTAAATTCATTATTTTTAAGAGCAGGTTTCATTGCAGCTGTAATTTCTGCTTCCCGCTTTAATCCGTCTTTTAATTCTTTTGTAAACAATGTAAATGAAGTTTTTAAGGAATTTTTATTTATTTCCTTTTTCTCGTCTCTTGCTAAAGTTGCACAACTTATTATTTCTGTTATAGATTCTGTTCCAGCTTTTGCTTCACATAAACCAAAACGCATTGTTACAGGGAAATTAATTCCATATTCAGAAAAATCAAGCCAGGTATTTTCATCAGAACTTCGGAAAGTACTTCTTAAATTATCATAATTATCAAGAGTATATTCAAAACAAAGAACAAAACAACCACCGTATAGACGACCACACAATCCTTCTTCAGTTACAATTTCTCTTAATTTTGAAGCAATTCTTAATAAAATAGCATCACCTAATTTGGAACCACCAATTTCATCAATAATCTTAAATCTGTTTATATCACCAGAACAAATTAAATAAGTTTTATCAGGATTTGATTCAATTAAATTTGTTGCAGAATTAATAAAAGCATCTTTTGTAAGTAAACCTGTCTGACTATCGATAGAAGAACGTCTTTCCATTTCTTCATTCATATAGTGAATACAGTTTTCTTTTTTGTTATATCCATAGGCAATTGCTTTTGCCATGTCATGACAAGACTGATATCCACAGGAACCACAATCAATATGACGTTTTACAGTAACAGTTTTGTACATTTCTTTGTAAATTTCGTCATAAGTAAAAACAGGTACATGAGGAGGTTGTTTATATCTGGAATTTAACTGACATACAAAATCATCGGCCTTAATATTGCCGAATAATTCGTTCATTCTTAAAAGATTTTCTTTCTGTTTATATAAATTGCTGAAGTTTTTATATGATTCATTTTCTTTTCGACCATAATACAAATCAACATTATTTTCATTAACAAAAGCTTTTCCAACTCCTGGACCTCGGCGACAACCTTTATAACAGTCTTTAAAAACTGCAATATCAGGAACTAATTCGTTGTTTTCAGAATTATTAAATAGTTCCAGTTCTGTAATTGTATCTTTTGAAATTTTTTCATATCTTTTTAATCTGGAATTTGGTTCAAAGAAATATGAATAGGTAATTTCAAGATCATCTAAAACAGGTACAATGGAATTTAATCCCAATGATTCTAAATCAACATCTGCAGAAACCTGATTTGAATTAAGTTTTACAACACTATTTACGAATTTTGAGAAAATCATATTGTACTTAATCAGATTTTCTTTATCGTGATATTTAATATCGTCCTTTTTTGCAGTACATGGTGATAATACAGCAAATTCATTTGTATCATTCAAATATTTTCTTGCATAAATTGCAGTACACATTAAATCTGAATGATTTGGAATAATTTTTCTAAGTAAAAATGGATAGAATAATTCCAGCTGATTAATTAATGCAGAACAATGATTTGTGATATAAGGTCTTGATTTTTCATTATTACCTTTATTATTTAAAACATAGTTTACATTTAACCATACAGCCAGTTCAGTTCCAATATTTGAACTATATATTTTTTTTACACCCAGACTTTTTAAATAACCAAGAAATTCTTTACTACGATTTCCATATAAAACAAAAAATGAGGAATCAACTATTAATGAAATATTTTTATTGGCTTTTAAGTTTGCAAAAAAATCATCTAAATCATCATGGAAGCTTCTTGCTTTATGAACACAGGCATCAAGACATTTTCCGCAATTACTGCATTTTCTTTCGTCAACATTGATGACATATCTATTATTCTTTTTAACAGAAACATTAGCTCCTAAAATTGAGCAAGAGGAAATACATTTGTTACAACCTATACACAAATCATTTGTATATATTAAGCCATTGTTATATCTAGCCATTTTTTATTCAAATAAGGCGAGAACCATTGTCTGATTCATATGATCAGATCTAAGTTGTTCCCCAAATCCTGTTACTCCTATGAAATTACCACAATCAGATTTCAAAATATCTATAAATTTATCAAGAAGTTGCATTTTTTCAAAAAGACGAGTTCTTGCATAGCAATTTACTACTAATCCAAAAGATGGATTTTCAAGTTTTTCTTTTAATGCAGCATTTGTTTTTTTCCAAACATTTTCAATATCATCCAATTCCAATAAGGCCACATTTGAACGATTATATATAGTTGCAAAATAAGATATGGAACCGTCCTCATAAATTTTGTTTACTTCGGTAATAAACGGGTCATCATTTATAATTCTACCCATTGTATGAGTAGTAAAATATTCAGTAAGATTTGATACAGGAATTCCGGTAGCTTCAGAAATAGCATTTGCAGCAGGTTTATCATCCAATTCATAAACTCTACATTCTTCACAGTCTACATCTGTAGTTTTAAATGTATGATTAGTTCTCTTGAATATATTTTCTCTGGTAAAAATTATTTTTCCATTAAGATTTTTAATGATCGCAAAAACGGCTGTTTTTTTGTATATATCACCATTTAAAGATACAATTCCATAATTATCCAGATTACTCATTCCACTGGAACCACCAATTATTGGAATTTTTTTTCCATTAAAACCTTTTTTTAAAGTATCAAGAACAAGCCCTTCTTTTCCATAAACTGCTGTAGAAAAACAAACACAACAACAGTTTTCTTCATTTTCAATTCCTTTTACAGCTTGTTTTACATGATTAACATAATTAGCAGGATAAACATCAATATAGAATAATACTCCAGAAGTAACTTCTATGCCAGAATAAATGGCCATTGCGGAAAACCCCTCTGTTCCATGACCTTTTGAAGTAAGATTACGATAAGTGGTTGAACCAATTGTTGTTGCATTAGGAAAAGTCTGTTTAATGTTCTTGCTATAATACCAGAAATCCTTTTCTGTTGAAAAGAATATAATGAGGATTGGCTCAGATTCATTAGATTTTAACTTTTTTACTACTTCATCAAAAGCATTTTCAGGTTGCTCTTGACTACTATAAGCAACGACACATCTTTGCATATTAAATTCATTATATTAGCAAAGTGTTCTTAATTCAAGAAATTTAAACTGCTAATTATTCAATATCTGATAAAATTTTTCCATTTAAATAACTAAGCCAACCGTTATAGATATTTATAACATACCATCTGTCATCAATTTTCTTAAGTTTTATTTCAGATATTTCTTTATAACTTTCACCTTTTATTTCGCCATTAAGACATATCATAACTGGAATTTCATAGGATTCATTATCATATGTATTAATTATAAAGATTTCAAGGTTTTTATAATCTTTAATTGATGCAGGAATATTATCATCTAAATTAATTTCCAGGTGTTGTGATGCAGAAAAACCTAAAAGTTCTTTATACATTATTGTATTTGAAAGATATGATGATAAAAATGATTTTACAACCTCTATTGGATTTGAAAAATCAGGATAATAAGAATCGTAATACCAGTAATTATCAATATTCAAATAAGATGTATTTTCTAAACTTCTAAAATCAGGATTTTCTAAATTGTCATACAATATATTAGTTAATTCCGGGAATTTTGCTAAATCATCTTCTTCTATAACAACAAAATTTTCATCATTAATTATATCATATAAACCAAATTCATCTTCTATTTCAATAGAATCCTGAGGTTCCATTCTTCCCCATTCATCTACAAGCCAGGTAACCCCTGTAGAAACTGGATTGTAAGTATAAGAAGGTTTATTTGAATCATTCTGAGTTTCTGTAACTGTAGAACTTTCTTCTATTTCAAAAATTTCTTCAGAATTTTCTGGAATAAATTTCTGTAAATATTCTGAACAATAAATGGATGTCATATCTTCAGAAAGAATTTCAGTTTCAGGGGAAACATTCTCAAAAACATTTTCTCTTATACCGCTTTCATTCCAAACATAAACTGTCATTAAATTTGAACAATTCTTACAAAGATTTGACGGAAGTTTTGAATTAAGCATATCTCCAAGATACAACCAGTAAAGATTATCCAGATTCACAAATGAATCTTCCGGTAAACCATATTTTTCAGAATCTGAAGAATTTTCAAAATAACAATTGGAAATATCAACACAAACCATTTTATTTTCAATAGATTTTACCATATCAGCAATTGCGTCAATATTTTCTTTTGAAAGGATTATGTTTTCGTAATATAAATATGCAACAGGACCATCTATATAAACTGATGAACCGTCTTCATAAATTTTATGAAGTTTTTCTATCATCTGTTTTTTTATAAATTCCTTTTTCTCACCATTATAAATATCAGGAATATTACTTGTATTAAAAAATTTTATATAATAAGTTCCTGCTTTTTTAATATTAAACTGATTTTCAATATTATAATCATAAACTGGAACAAATGAAGAAATTTCAGCTTCTTCATTCTGTGCAAATTGTGAAAATTGAATAGTTATAAAAATTAATAATATAAAGAACAGTCGTTTTTTCATTGCAAAAATTTTCCATAAAAAAAGCCAGTCTTGATTCAGACCGGCATTATTTTCAGATTATTTATTAATAATAGCAACAGCTTCATCAATAGTTAAACTATTAAACATCTCTCTGGTTTCAAGTTTTTTTAAAGATAAAGTATTATTTTTTACATCTTCATCATTAATCAAAACTCCCCAAGGAACATTTTTAGCTTCTGTAACATTATACTGCTGATTCATTTTCTTTGGTTCAGGGAAAACTTCAACTGAAATTCCTTTGGCTCTTAATCCTGCTGCAACTTTTTGATATGCCATCATATGAGCAGCATTTTGACAGAAAATTTCAACCTGAAGGAAACTTCCTTTTTTCTCTGATTTCCCAAGCTGTTCTAGTCCAGCAATAAGTCTATCCAAACCAATAGACATTCCTACTCCTGGAACTTTTTCTTTCATATAAAGACCAGCAAGATTATCATATCTACCACCTGAACAAACAGAACCAATAGAAGGAAGATCATTTAAGAAAGTTTCATAAATAACACCTGTATAATAATCAAGACCTCTGGTAATTGATGGATCTAGAACATAAGTGCTTTCAATTCCTGCAGCTTCCATCATTGCATAAATATCTTTCATACGCTGAGTATCTTCACCAGGACCACCAGCCATTGTTTCCAATGTTGAAAGAATTTCAAGGAACGAACCTGAAGCTGAAATGTATTTTAATATTTCAGAAGCCTTAGATTCATCTCCTGTAAATTCAACAAGTTCTTTTACAACAACTTCCTGACCAACTTTTGCAAGTTTATCAACGGAACGTAAAATATCTTCGGATTTATCTAAAACACCAAGTTTATTTAAGAAACGATTAAAAATTCCACGATGGTTTACATGAATTGTAATATTTGAAACATCAATTGCATTTAAAGCACATTTCATTACATTTAATATTTCAAAATCAGCAGCAGCACTGTCAGAACCAACAGTATCAACATCACACTGAACAAATTCTCTATATCGTCCAGCCTGAGGTTTTTCACCACGCCAAACTTTTGCAATATGATATCGTTTGAATGGAAGATAAAGTTCAGAAAAATGTTCTGCTGTGAATCTTGCAAATGGAACAGTTAAATCAAAACGCATAGCAACATCACGGCCGCCATTATCCTGAAATCTAAAAACCTGTTTTTCTGTTTCACCATTGCTTTTTCTTAAAAGAATTTCTGTATATTCAAGAACAGGAGTATCAATTGGAACAAAGCCAAATGAACGATAAACCTGAGTAATTTTTTCCTGCAAAACATCTCTTTGAATTTCTGCAGCTGGTAAAAAATCACGAAAACCTTTTAATACTTTTGGTTGAATTAAGTCACTCATAATGGTAATAATACCGAAAACAGTTAAATAATACAATAAAGCAAAACTAGAATAAGAAATCAGTTAATTGAACGCCTGCACCTTTTTCAACTTTTTTAGAAAGTTTTTTTCCTACAAGCAAATCATAATATTCAGGACTAATTCCAGGAGTCAGTATTTTTTCCGTCCTTAAAATAGAAATGTCATTTCCGGAAATGATATGGCCAGATTCAAAGGATTCCATAAAATGAAGACTTCTGTTAGTTCTTCCGTAATTCATTTTTTCAGCAGGAGCTAAAAATTTTATTCCACTACCAATAATTTTTTCAACTTTCTCAATTCCAACGGCCTCAGCAAACTGCTCTTTTATTTTCTGTAAGCCAATTTCTTTTCCATAATGCCTTATTGCAGCTTCACTTTGATGAATAACATGAACCATTAATGCAAACTGTTCTGGTTCTAATGCAACAGGATCATCAAGTCCTTCAGTTTGTCGGCTTAATGTAATATGTTTTTCGACAATGCTTCCACCACAACCAATTGAAATTGCAGGAACTAACATTGGATCTAAACTGTGATCACTTACACCACATTCAATACCAAAAATTGAAGATAAATTTGTAATCAGCTTTAAATTATATTCTTCTTCAGGTGCCGGATAACTTGTTACGCAATGCAATAGAGAAACATTTTCTGTACCTAAAATGTCCAGAGTTTTTTCAATATCACTCAATTTTGAAACACCGCTGGATAAAATTACAGGAACTGGTGATTTTCCCTGTTTTTTCTGCTCACTGCGATAATCTCTTAAAACTTTAAGCATTTCATAGTGATTTAATTCAGGAGAAGCAATTTTTACTATATCAGGATTTATTTCCAGTAATTCATTTAAGCTTTTAATACCAAAAGGAGAACAGCAGAATTTACAATTCTTTAAATGAACATATTCAAGCATTTCTTTATAAAATTCTTTTTTACATTCAAGCTGTTTAAATCTTTCATATAAAGGTATATCACCTGTTGGAAGTTTTACAAAACCAGTATCAGGATGAAGAATTTCATCAGCATAAACCCACTGAAACTTTACAGCATCAGCCCCGGAAGCTGCAGAGGCATCTATTAATTCAAAAGCTTTTTTTTTCGATCCTTCGTGAGAAGTTCCGATTTCTGCAATTATTAAAGACAAATTATTATTCCTTTAAACGATTTGCTTCTGTCTGAGCTTTCATTCTATTACTAAAAATAGATACAGAACTTGAAGGAAGCCATCCGGTTTCAAATTTATACCATACAAATTTATCATCATCTATTGATTTACTTAAAACCTGTAAAATTTCACCTTTTCTAACATGTCCGGTTGCTTCTGAATGCCAGTCATAAGTTTCTCTGTATGTTACATATTGATCAGTAACTAAAGCCCATGAAATATCAGGAGCTAATGCCAGAGGAAATGAATTATCAAAAACAATTTCTTTATTGTTATTTTTAGCAGAACAACCTACAAAAAGAAGAATACAAAATACTAATAATAAAACTTTTTTCATTTTCTAACCGTTTATTTTCTTCATGATTTCAGGATAAATCATCAAATCTGAATCAACAAAATTTAATGATGGAATTTCTGATGGATCAATCCATTTATAATCTGTATGTTCTGTAAGTTCAAAAGCTTTTTCAATACCATCGTGAGGGAACTTTACAAAAAAAGCATCCAATGTACATTTTTTACCTTTATGTTCAAATATACCTGAAGTTATTTTTTCACCAACTTCTACAGTAACTCCAAATTCTTCCTGCATTTCTCGTACAATTGCTGTATTAAAATCCTCTCCTTCTTCAATTTTTCCACCAGGAAATTCCCATCTGCCACCCATGTCTCCAACATTTTGTCTTTTAGCAATAAAAAGTTTTCCATCTTTACAGGCAATACATGCAATTGAACTACTCATAGTTATTATTCCTTTAATTAAATAAATAAGGCTTCTGGAAAAATAAAATGTAATGCAGCAATAATAATTGTACAGAATCCTAAAATAGTAACATTTTTTATAAAAAGAACATTTAAGACTTCTGGAATAAACTCAATTGAACTTTTACTAAAATAAAGATTTAACAAAATTGAAAAACCAGAAACCAGTCCAAAAACAGCAGGAAAGAAATCTGCAAAAATAATTACACCAGATTTTACTACAACAAATAATTTGAACAACCCTACAATAAAAGCAAGAATTCCAACAACAAGACGGAAGGTTTTATTTGTAAAAATTTCACTGCTGGAAATTTTATTTTCCATATTTTTTATTGAAGCTTTTTTCTTCTTTTTTGAATCGTTTTCGTTAAGTTCATCAATAGATTCTGCTTTTTCTTCAGCAAGAATAAGATTTGTTGATTTACCTTTTCCAAGAGAAATAAGTACAAGTCCTGCCAAAGTATTTAATAAAACCGACAGCAAATAAAACTGAAACATAAAAAACTCCTAATGCCGAATTATTGTAGACAATTCTTTTTCTTTCCCATTACAGGATATTATTACATCAACTCTCATTATATCATAATCGGTTGTTTTTGTCTTTAAATATTCTTCTTCACCGGTAAACAGTATACTTTGAGTTTCCTTTTGTATAAGCTGCTTATCATTATTAATAAAAAAATATTCAACAGTTGCAGGAGAAGGATTTGAAACGGGAACTTTTGAAGAAACTTTTATACTTGCATAAACTTCTTCTCCGTAAGAAAAAGCTTGTAATTCATAGATTATATTGTCAATTTTTGCATAATTTCTGGAATTATTTATTCCTGTATATACCCAGGTAAATCCTACAAAAAATATAAGTGCAATTAGAATTGAAAGATTTGATTTATTTTTGTAGAGAGCCTGAAAGCCCCGAAAAGGTTTTAATTCACCAGAGTAATATTTCTTTACAATATCAGGGGCCTTACTTAATCGTTCTTCCCTATTATAGTAATAATGAACAGGAGTTTCACCGTCTAAATGGCCTTCATCAACATCTTCAAACATTTTTAGCCTTTTTATTGAATCAAATTATCTATAATGCTATCGGTTCTATACCAGGCAACTTTCGGTTTATTTTTATCCATGTAGAATACTGTAATTATACCATCACGAGAAAGATACATATTAAAATACATATTTTCATTATGATTGATTTTAAAATTACGTCGAATTAATTTTTGAGATTCACTTTGAATCAATTCAAGACTAAATCCATCGGCAGTTTTAATAATAAAATATTTCCAGCCATTTGGGGTCATACCAAGAAAATCATAAGGAATTTTATATGTAATTTTACTATAATCAGAAACAATTGATTCTTCATAAGGAGGAATGCTAACTGAATCTTCGTAAAGAGAGGTTTCACAATCTAATGGATAAATCAGGGATTGAGTATAGTTAATTCCTGTCTGAACAGAAGAATCATCATCATAAGAAGCATTGTAATAATCAACTTTAAGATAAACCTTATCAACAGAAGGATCTGGAATAATATTATCAAGAGTCATATACACTTCTGCTCCAGGAGTTTCTGCTCTGATGATTGGAACATTTTTATTACTTACAGGAATTGTGTTTTTAAGAAAACCTTCCTTTGCATACCAATATACAATCATACCTTCAATTGTATTGCAGACAACAACCAGTTCATCATTATTTGTGATATAAATATTTTTAATACTTGGATACGGACTACCACCATTTCCCTGCTGACCAATATAATCAATAGAGGAACCGTCACGAGCCATTCTCATTACAACTTGAGTACACAATTGACCGTTTTCATTTTTTTCATAACGTTCTGATGGAAGATTACAAACTGCAAAAATTGTTTTTTCAGAATCAACAACAATCTGTCCATTAAAATTAAAAGGATAATTAATTTCCCATGCAGAATAACCGGTAGAACGTTCTGTTTTAGATAAGAGAGTTGCCAGTTCAGAATCTTCATTATAAAAAAGAGTCAGCAAATCACCATAGGAATTCATTTCCATAAGTTTATTAGAACAACCGTCCACAAGATAGAAAAATCCATCCTGCATTGCTATACCATATCTAACATCACCAATACGATTTAAATCATCAGGGGAAACTTGTTCTGTGAAATTTCCATATTCCATTTCGAACAAAACTTTTTCATGCATAGACTCAATAGAATCTTTTTTATTACATGCAGATAAAGAAATTGCTATACCTGCTAAAAAAACAAATGCTAATTTTTCAGTTAATTTTTTCATAATACAATTACAGTTTAAATATTCATTTTTTACTTGTCAATGACAGAATTAATATAGTAAATTCTATAAAAAGAGATTATAATAAATCATCATAATATAATAGATGATTAATCAAATTTAAGGAAAAAAAATGTTTGTAGATAAAGTATTTACTGCGATTTTCGGTACTCAGAACGACCGTTTCGTAAAAGCCTTAAGACCTATTCTGGAGAGTGTAAACGCAAAAGAAGAATGGGCAAAATCATTAAAAGCTGAAGAATTTCCAGAACAGACAAAACGCTTAAAAAAAGAACTTGCAGAGGGAAAAACTCTTGATGATATTCTTCCAGAAGCATTTGCACTTGCAAGAGAAGCTGCATATCGTGTAAGAGGCGAAAGAGCTTATGATGTTCAGATTATGGGTTCTATTAACCTTCACATGGGAAGAATTACAGAAATGAAAACTGGTGAAGGTAAAACACTTGTTGCTGTTGCTCCTTCATACTTAAATGCACTTACAGGAAAAGGCGTTCATGTTGTTACTGTAAATGATTATCTTGCTGGTCGTGATGCTGATACAATGCGTCCTGTTTTCAGTTACCTTGGATTAACAGTTGGTGCAATTCTTTCTGACATGGACAATGATGCCAGACGTGAAGCATATAATTGTGATATTACATACGGTACAAATAATGAATTCGGTTTTGATTATCTTCGTGATAATATGCAGATTGATCTTTCAAGAAAAGTTCAAAGAGGATTTAATTTCTGTATCGTTGATGAAATTGACTCTATTTTAATTGATGAAGCAAGAACACCTCTGATTATTTCAGGACAAGGTGAAGATGATACATATAAATATCACGAAGTTGATAAATATGTAAATGAATTAAAGGAAGTTGAAAAAGATCCTAAAACTGGAGAATATCCAGATGAATCTATGATGACTGCAGAAGAACGTGCAAAAATCGAAGGTGACTATACTATCGATGAAAAATCAAAAAGAGTTTCTTTTACAGCCAAAGGTATGAATCACATTGATGAAATCCTTAAAAAACATAATCTTATTAAAGGAAATCTTGTTGATGAAGAAAACTTTGAATTTGCCCATTACTTTACACAGGCAGTAAGAGCCCATATTTTATATCATATTGATGTAGATTATCTTGTAAGAGACGGAAAAGTTGAAATTATTGATGAATTTACTGGTCGTGTACTTGAAGGCCGCCGTTATTCAGATGGATTACATCAGGCAATTGAAGCTAAAGAACATATCAGAATTGCACAGCGTAACCGTACAATGGCTACAATTACATTCCAGAACTTCTTCCGTATGTATGCAAAACTTTCTGGTATGACTGGTACAGCTACTACAGAAGCAGTTGAATTTAATAAAATTTATAAACTTGAAGTAGTTGCAATTCCAACAAATCTTCCTGTTGCCCGTAAAGATGAAAATGATGAAGTTTATTTAAACGAAAAAGAAAAATGGGAAGCAATTGCTGAAGAAATTAAAGCAGCTCACGATAAAGGACAGCCTGTATTAGTTGGTACAGTTTCTGTAGAAAAATCAGAACACTTATCTGCCCTCCTTACTAGAAAAGGTATTCGCCATGAAGTTTTAAACGCAAAGAATCATGCAAGAGAAGCTTTGATTATTGCAGAAGCCGGTGCAAAAGGTGCTGTTACAATTGCTACAAACATGGCTGGTCGTGGTACAGATATTAAACTTGGTGGAAATCCTGAATTCAGAGCAAGAAAACGTGCTGGTACAAATGCAACAGAAGAACAGTACAGAGCAGCTCTTGAAATTGAAAAAGAAAACTGGAAAAAAGATTATGAAGAAGTAAAAAATGCTGGTGGTCTTTATGTAATTGGTACAGAACGCCACGAGTCACGTCGAATTGATAATCAGCTTAGAGGTCGTTCAGGTCGTCAGGGTGATCCAGGCCGTTCAAAATTCTTTATCTCTATGGATGATGACTTAATGAGACTCTTTGGTGGAGAAAGAATGAAAGTCATGATGACAAGAATTGGAATGAAACCTGGTGAACCAATTGATCATCCTTGGCTTAACAAAGGTATTGAAAAAGCTCAGACAAAAGTTGAAGACAGAAACTTTGAAATTCGTAAACATCTTCTTGACTATGATGATGTATTAAACGAACAGAGATCTGTTATTTACGAACAGCGTGATCAGTTACTTGCAGATGATAATCTTTCTTCTCGTGTAATGAAAAATGCAACAGATGTTGTAGAAACAATGTTTGAAGAATATGCAGCACAAGCTAAACATAATAAAAATGATAATACTGCATTAAATTCACTTGGAGAAAACATCCATAATACTTTTGGATTCCAGTTACCTGCAGAAAGATTGACAAAAGAAGCTGTTCTTGCAGAATTACAGAATGATATTACTGAAAAAGAAACTCTTGCTGGAAAAGAAAATCTTAATATGTTTATTCGTTATCAATATGTTCAGATTATTGATAAAAAATGGCTTGATCAGCTTGAAGCATTGGAAGGTTTAAGAGAAGCAGTAAGTTTACGTTCTTATGGATCAAAAAATCCATTGACTGAATATAAAAATGATGGATTTGATATTTTCTATGAAATGCTGGATTCTATTAGAAATACAGTAATGTCTAGAGTATTTAAAGTAAAAATCCAGTTATCTCCAGAAGCAGCTGAACATAGAAGACAGATGATGGAAGCACAAAATAAACAGATGAATGCACAGCATTCTGAAGCATCATCTTCATTTGGAGCACAAGTTGCCAGAAGTGAAGCACAACATTCTGCTCAGTCGTCGTTTAATGGAGCACAGGCAAGAAGACAGGCCGCTTCAGGGGCAATGCAGCAGAGAACTCAAGGAGATTCTGTAACAGTCAGAAGAACACTACCAAAAGTTGGACGAAATGATCCTTGTCCATGTGGAAGTGGTAAAAAATATAAACAGTGTTGTGGTAGTAACTAAAATATAACTACGAAAAAAAAGAAGTTGTTTATTATAAAACAACTTCTTTTTTTTTTATTTATTAATTAATTAAAAGAACCAAATCTATTTGCAGGCCAAAATCTGAACATTGGTTTTCCAAGAATAAGTTTTTTATGAACATATTCAGGTTCCATCATTGACATATATTCTAAAGACATTGAATCATTCTCAGCAAGTTTAACTGAAGATTTAGTATACTTATGACGCATATCTAAAGAATTAAATCTATTATCACCCATCATAAAATAACAGTCCTTTGGAATAAACTGAGGATTTCCGTAACTATCATTTGCTGGGAACACAGGCATGTTTCTTTCATCAAGTAAATTTTCAATGTATTGTACAGTTACAAAATAATTATTCAAATTTTCAACTACAGATTCATCATTCATCCATTCTGTAGAACTTACATTATCATAAAGGAACTGATTAAATTTTAGAACTAAATTTCCAAAATATATTTTTTCCATTACATTCATTTTATAATTTGCTTCAGAATAAATATCACGTTTTTCATCAGCAGAATCAATCCAGGAAGTCATGAACTTTCTGAACCAGTCTAAACCACCTTCTTTTGTATAAATCTCTCTGGCAATATTACTGCAATTATCATACAAAGCATGTTGATTCAAAGCAGGAATTGCAAAATTACCATTAAACTGTTTATCTTTTAACAAATTTTCCAGTCCTGATACAATTTCTTCTACCTGAATTTTAGCATTATTTAAATCAAATTGTCTTCTACGTGCTTCAAGTTCCAGCATAACTTTATAATCAGCATTTGAGAAAGGCATAAATTCAATTTTTGATTTTAATTCAGGATTAATTTCACTTAAATTCCAGCAGGCAAATTCAGCATCTTTATCAACAGGCTTAAATTCTAAATCATCTTTTGTTCTTGCGTAAAGAACTCCATCCTGCATTACAAGCTGTTCACCTTCAATACCTGTAATTCTTTTTACTAAAGGATCCGCTTTTATTTTTCCATTTTCATCTTTATTAAGATTAACAGACATAAACGTAAGCATATAAACTAACTGAGAAGTTACACTTTTTACTTCTGATTTTCTGTCCATGCTGTAATGAGGATTTCTAAAAACAACAATATCCCCACGATTATATTTTGTAAAACAAGGTAATCCAATATCTGTTAAAGGGAATTTTGGTCCACAATTTATTTTAGAAACTGCAACTCTATCTTTAATTAAAAAAGTAGGAACCATAGATTCTGAAGGAATTACATAAAGTTGCAAAATAAAAATCTGGATTAATAAAACCATAAATACAGCTTGAACTAAAGCATCGGCCCAATCAACAATTTCAAATAAGAGACCTTTTAAGCCTTTAGGATGCTTTTTACAAACTGCAGGTGTTTTCCATTTTTGAGTTAATACTTCAATTCTTTTTGGTGACATTTTTGAAGAAAGTACCAGAGAAAAAATAAAAGTAATACACCACAAAATAACTGAAATTAAATCATAAGTAAAACTTGTTCCGTAATCACCTGCTCTTCTTAAAACAAAAGAAAGAAGAAGAATAAATGGTAAATACTGAATTAATTTCAAACTAACAAGCCAGTTTTTTCCATTTTCATTTTTAAGAAACTTAAAAAAAGTAAAGTAAACAGTTACAGCAGTAAATATTGCAGCAACAGGAAAAGCTGTAAGAGAAATATCCCCATTGAAACTTAAGGATAATAAAGAAAAAAGAATTGAAGAAATCAATTCAATATAAACATAAATAGTAAATCTTTTTTTCATATACTTAATATAACAAATTTAAATGAATAAGGAAACAACAAATATATAAACTTCTGGTTAAACAAAAAAAAGGATCAGAAACATAGTTCCAATCCTTTTCCTTATTAAAAATATTAAGCATTTACAGCAACAGGTTCTTTAATTTCTGTTAAGTATCCTGTTCTAATACAACTTTCAAAAAGTTCTTTGCTGATATAATCAGTTTTAATATCTTCGTAGCCGTCCATATCACGAACAATTTTTACTACAAAACCATCATTCATCTCTCTTACGATTGTCATATAATCAGTGTTTTTTCCAATACTCTTAAGTGTGTATTTCTTCATTTTTTTCCCCTTTTTAAAATGGGTAACATTTATTAAATATTACCGTACAAATTCTTTTAGTATTTAATTTTATTTTCGGATATAATTAAAAAAATGTTAGAAAAAAATTCAAATATTATTTATTATGATGCACATTTTCATTATTGCGACTCAATTAATTCTGAAACATTCATAAAAAACAATTATATAAGTGGTTGTACAACTGCACTAAATCAAAAGGACTGGTATTTTCAGGAAACCTGCGATGAAAAATTTTTTAAATCTTATGGTATTCATCCACAAAATGTAAGCATCAGTAATTTAGAAAATGAACTCACCTTTATAGAGAATCTTATTCATCAGAATAAACTAAAAATCATCGGTGAAATCGGTTTTGATTTTTTTAATGAAAAAGATAGAAATAATAAAGAGTTACAATCTGTTGTTTTTATTTCCCAAATAGAACTGGCAATTAAGTACAATTTACCTGTAATCATTCATTGCAGAAAAGCTAATGAAAAATTATTTGAATATTCAAATCTTCTAAAAAAATTACCTTCAGTATTATTACATTCATTTATGGGCAATTCTTTAGAAGCGCAAAGTTTATTAAATAAAAACGTAAATTATTTTTTTAGTTTTGGAAAACAAATGATGAACAATAATAAAAAAGTAATTGATTGTGTAATTAATCTTCCTATTGAAAAATTATTACTGGAAACTGATGCTCCGTTTCAAACCTTAAAAAATGAAACAAAAACATTGAATACTGATATTACAAAAATATATGATTATGCGCAGAAACTTAGAAATCAGGAAAATGAAGGAGAGTTTTTCAAAATAATAAAAAATAATTATGAACAAATGTTTATTATCTGAACTAAAAATTGTTTTCTATTAATGAAAAGGCATTATTTATTCTAATATTTTTATCTTTATCTTGAACCAGCCAGTTTATTTTTACACCTTTTTTTTCCATCATTCTGAACCAGGTTTCCTGTCGTTTTGCAAATTGACGGATTGCTATAAAAAGTTGTTCAAAAAGTTTTTCTTTACTTTCAATTTTTCCCTGTAAATATAATGAACAGAATCTATACTCGAGGCCAAGTTTTTCCAGACGTTCCCATTCTATTCCAGAATCGTGAATCGATTGAACTTCATCAAGCATTCCATTTTCAAGACGTTCCTTTAATCTATGTGAAATATTTTCCCACATTAATGGTCGAGGTAAAGTTGTTCCTATAATTAGAGGATTAATTTCAGGCCGTTGTACAGAAGTTGAATCAATTCCCTGTTTTTTTGCTTCGATTATTTCCAGAGCTTTAATTACTCTTTCTTTTTCCTGAAGATCTGCCATTACATGAAGATCAGGTTGTTCTTTCAATAACATTTTTCCTAATTCTTCTAACGAAAGTGATTCCAGTTTTTCATGAAGTTCCTTATTTTCAGGAAGAATTACAAGTTGATAATCTCTTACTATTGCATCAAGATACATCCCAGTTCCACCAACAATTACAGGAAGTTTTCCTCTTGAAGTTATATCTTTAAATGCTTTATAAAAATCCTTCTGATAATTGTATACATTATATTCTTCTGGGAGTTCTACAATATCTATTAAATGGTATGGGATTTGTTTTCCTTCAACAATATAATCATCTAAATCTTTTCCAGAACCTATATCAAGATATTTATAAGTCTGACGGCTGTCTGCAGAAATTATTTCACCATTAAACTTATTGGCAATTGCAACACCAATTGAAGTTTTGCCAACTGCAGTAGGTCCTAAAACAATGATACAATTATACATTCCCACAGAAAACTCCAGATTTAATTAGTTTATTTTACAAATTATACATTTAAGATATTCAGATTTTGGATATCCTAACAAAACTGGATGATCAGGACTAGCACCACGTTTTTCAAGAATCTGAACTTTCTTATGACTATCCATTGCAGCATGCATAATCATATCACAAAACATATGAGATTCCATAAAATATGAACATGAACAGGTAACTAAAATTCCACCTTTATTTAACAAACGCATTGCTCTTAAATTAATTTCCTTATAACCGCCATAGGCTTTTTCAATCAATTTAGCAGATTTAGTAAATGCAGGAGGATCAAGAATTATTACATCAAATTTCTCACCATCTGATTCATACTTTTTTAACAAATCAAATACATCAGCACAAACCGCTTTTACAACTTTATCCGCTTTATTTAATTTTATGTTATGTTTAACCATTTCTACAGCTTCAGGAGAAATATCCACAGAAGTAACATCTTTAGCTCCTGCTTTAAATGCATTCAAACCAAAAGCACCTGTATGTGTAAAAGTATCCAGAACCTTTTTACCTTTACAAAATTCCGCTACCGTTTTTCTATTAAATTTTTGATCAAGAAAATAACCAGTTTTTTGCCCATTAACAATATCAACAGAAAGTTTAATTCCATTTTCAATAATAGTAATCTGGTTATTTTCCTTAATATTTTCATCAACTTCAAAAGTATTAAAATTAATCCAACCTGCAACTAAAGGTAACCCTTCCTTTTCACGAACAGAAGCATCACTTCTCTCAAAAATCGCGTCAGGATTACAAATTTTAATTAATGCCTTTAATATTTCTTTTCTGAAAACCTCACAAGACATTGCAAGAAACTGTATAACAAGATAAACTTTATTTTCTTCATCATAGAAACGTTCGCAAATTAATCCAGGAATCAAATCTGCTTCACCAAAAATTAATCTGTATGAATCCAATTCATTAAAATTATAGGATCTTAATTCATATGCTGCAGAAACTTTTGATTCCCAATAATTTTCAATATCAGAATAAATTTGATCCAGATGTTCCGTTCCAATAAGACGAATTGTTATTTTTGAATTTTTATTAAAAATTCCAGTTCCAAGAAATCCACCTGCCTTTGTAAAAACTTCTACAGGAGAACCGTTTTCCACAGAGCATTCTTTTAAGGATTCACTCTTCCATTCTGATTTATCATCTTTTCTATGTTTAATATAAGAAATTTCGTTATCAAATACCCATGGAAATCCCTGTTGAACTTCTCTTTCTTCTTTAGCGTTTAAAAAAACTCGAATCATATTTACTCCAAAAAAAGTTAAATAAATATATCAAATTAAAAATACTTTTTCCATTCATCATATAAATCTTTCTCACAAATAAAATGAACAGTATTAATTCCCAATTTTTTTGCTGCTTCACAATTCTCTATTTTATCATCTACAAAAAAAGTTTCTGAAGGAAGAAACCCTTCTGCATTCATAATTAATTGAAAAAAATCACTATCAGGTTTAATAGCTTGAATTTTATTAGATGCATAAGTTTTATTAAAAATCAGATAATCACCACATTCCATATGATTTTCATAATGACTTTGAATAGTATTTGTACCACAAACAACTCTATGCTTTTGTTTTAATTGCTGAATCATTTCTACAGTAAGATTTTTTCTGACAGGATTAAAATTAAGTCTAAAATAATCATGCATTACTTTCTTAAAATTATATTTTTCTGAATTTTCATTAAACAATGTCCAGAATTCATTAATTCCAATCAACCCCTTTTGAAATTCATCCCAAAAATTTCTTTGACCATTTTTACATATATTCCAGAAATCTTCTTTTGAAATTCCAATCTGTTTTACCATAGAATCAAGTTCAAAAGTATTTGTAACAACGCCACCCATGTCAAAAATAAACAACATAAATAATCCTAGTTAATTAACAAAAATATATCTTCAAAGGAATCAAGTTTTCCAATAAAATCACTTGATAATCCAAATCCATAACTTGCCCAGATAAATGGAATTCCTGCAGCCTTACAAGCTTCTTCATCACCTTTTGTATCACCTACATAAACAGATGCCATTAAATTATTTCTTTTAATTATTAATTTAATATTTTCAGATTTATCTAACCCTGTTTTCCCATAACATTCAAAATCAGTTATATATTCAGAAATCCCATTTTTTTCAATAACAACTTCTATATATCCATCCTGACAATTACTTACAATAAAAACAGGAATCTGTTCAGATAATTTTTGTATTCCTTCAATAACACCGGGATAAGTTAAATCTTTTACATTATTATGCAAATATTTTTGTTCCATTTCACAGCATTTTTTCATAAGGAAGTTTTTTTCATCATCAGAAAGAGCTGTAAATAGATTATCAGCAATAACTTTCATAGTTTTACCGAATTGTTGCTGAAGTATTTTTGAACTAACAAGAGGAACCTGTGGAAAATATGTTTTTATAGCTTCATTCCAAGCTTCAGAAACAATTTCAGTTGTATTCCAAATAGTACCATCAATATCAAGAATTACACTATCGTATTTCATAAATATTATTACCTAACCAAATAAAATCTTAAGTCTGACAAAGAATTATTACTTATCAAAATGTTTAATCATTAAATTTCTAATTTCATCAGAAAGTTCAACAGTTTTATAGTTTTTTACGTCTTCTGGTGAATAAATTTTTAATATATCCATTTTTATAACAGTTTTATGGAATGGGAAATTTTTATATATTTTTTCAGTTCCATCTAAGGTTATAACAACAATTGGACATTCAGCTTTTTCTGCAATCTTAAAACACCCAGGCTTAAATTCCAAAATTTCACCAGTTTTACTTCTTGTTCCTTCTGGAAACACACCAATAGACATTTCATCATTTTTAATATATTCAATAGATTTTAAAATAACTTTTAAAGCTTCCCGATTATCGTCTTTAGGCATTGATAAATACATAGCCCTGTTAGCAATTCGTCCTGCAAATGGAATTCTAAAGTTTTCAGGCTTTGAAATATAACATATATAATCTTTTTTTATAACAGAACAAATGACCATGTTATCAAAATTGGATCTATGATTACAAACCAGTAAAAATCTTTTATTAAAAGGAAAATTCTCTAGTCCAGAAACTTCTATTTTCGTTCTCATAAAATGAAGAAAATAATCATACCATGAATACATAAACCAGGTATAAAATCTAGAAAGTTTCTTATATTGTTTATTATTACTACACGATAATGCAACGAAAATTGAAAAAATCCAATATAAAATTTCAAATAAAATGAAAAAAACTAAAAAACTTAAAATAAAAATAGTACAAAAAGAAAGAAATGCACTCTCAAACAAATTAAACTTGAAAACTATATGTAAAATTGAATTAATTAGAGTACAAATAAAAGATACTATTAAATTAAATAATCTTATTTTCATATATTAATTATATCAAATTATAATATGTAATAAAAGCATTAATTTTATTATAAAAAATACTTCCCCTCGCTTCAAAGTCCTCGCTAAGCTCCGGTCTTTTCCGCTACCCCTTCTGCGGAGAACCCCGCAACGCCCATTAATAGATTTAAACAAAAAAAAGCCAGCATAAACAGGCACAGCCTGTTTCCCTGCATTTTTACGGATAATCCTGAACAGACCGCTTTGCGCTCTGTTCTTAACGGATTCCCGATTTAAGCACTACTTTTCTACGTTCGCCAGAGGCTCTCTACCGAGTTTCTTAACGTTCCGTTTCACTTCACTGAAACTCACCTTCAGAGCAGTCCCTGCTCTTTAGCGGGAATTCTATTACCAAGTATCGATTTAA
>JAKSTJ010000025.1 GCA_024402635.1 Treponema sp.
ATTGGTGAGATGCCGAAATAAATTCGGCATGACGAAAAAAAAACAGTCACCCTGAACTTGATTCAGGGTCTCACCGATGATTTATAAAAAAAAATTGGTGAGATGTCGAAATAAATTCGGCATGACGAAAACAACTGTCACCCTGAACTTGATTCAGGGGCTCACCAATGATTTGTAAAAAAGATAATTGGTGAGATGCCGAAATAAATTCGACATGACATATAATTTTTAATTTCTAACTTATTTCCTGCTTTCTTTTACAATAAAATCAACTAAAGGATTAGAAAGGAAACTTTTATCCTGATCAAAACGTCCTTCTTTCATTTTGTAGAAATTATTGTCACAGCAGAAATAGACATTTTCTATGGTTGATTTTTCTACAACCCCAATATATGCACCATAAAAATCATATTCCTGAATCATAATGTAATCATTGTAAGCAAGAGGATATAACGTAATGATGTTTTTTCCGCTGCTGAAAAAAGTTACTATCTGAATGTTTACCAGCTGATTGCCGCAATAATTTTTATAAACTATCTGACCTTCGGTATGATCATAATCAATCCAGTCTTCATTTACTGCAACTTCAGGAGATTTTGTAATGTTCAGTTTTCTTCTGGTGTTTACTTCTTTAATTCCCAGTCTGTACTGCATTCTTGTATAAGTAGTTCCAAACATTACATCGAAAGTTGCCTTGTTAAAGACTCCTTCGTTTGAAATTCCAATAAATGCCTGATACTGAGAAAGACCTTCTTTAGAATTTGGTCCAAAATAACCGTCTGCTTCTCCAACTATATCAAAGCCCATTGCCAGAAGCATTTTCTGAACCTGTACAACATCGTTTCCATGCATTCTTGGAGATGTAAGTTTAATTTCTCTGGTAAAATTCTGTGCAAAAATACCTGTTGTCAAAAACAATAAAACAAAAATTAATGATAAATTACGTTTCATAATAAACCTCAAGTAATTGTATTGGGTATTTCTGATGAATGCAATTAAAATTTAAAAAAAGGGACAGAGCAAAATTAACTGTTATTCCGAACTGTTTTTTTTAGAATCACACAGTAAAACAAGAGGGACAGAGCAAAATATTTAAAACTGGTCAATTTGACTAAGTAAAATTGACAAATCAACTTCTTCGTTATACATTATGCTTGGTCAATCTGACTAAGTTATTTGTTATGAGGTGAATCATGTGCCAAATGAATGTTTTGGAAGCAAAAACAAATTTTTCTAAACTTTTGATGCTTTTGGAAAATAGAGAAGAAGATGAAGTTATTATCTGCAAAAATAATAAACCTGTTGCCAGAATTACTTTGATTCCTCAAGTAGATCGCAAAAAGGCTTTTGGAATTGCTGCCGGGAAATATGTTATCCCTGATGATTTTGATGATGAAGATCCTGTAATTAAAGCTATGTTTTATGGAGATGAGGAGTTTTAGTATGGATTTTTTAGTTGATACTCATATTATTTTATGGTATTTTTTTGAACCTGAAAAAATCTCAGAAAAAGTGAAAAGTATTCTTACAGATGATAAGAACATAATTTATTACAGTGTAGTTTCTATGTGGGAAGTAGCAATTAAACATAAAAACGGTAAACTGGGACCTTCTGGAACAGAATTTATGCATTATTGTGAGCAGGCTGGTTTTAAAAAACTTCCTTTTGATGTCCGTCATATTGAGGCATTGGAAACTTTAGAAAAGAAACCAGATACACCCCCTCATAATGATCCTTTTGACCAGGGACTTCTTGCTCAGGCAAAAAATGATTGTATGATGCTTTTAAGCCATGACCAGAAATTTTCATATTATGATGAACCATATATTACTATTGTTTAATACACTGCCAGGGGTGTAGCAAAAGAATATTGAATTTATATAGAAAAAAATATAAAATATTTCCCAAAAATATTTTTTACAAAATATAGGGGGAAGGTTGAAAAAATTGCCGGAAATGGCGTCAATTTTTTCAACTGAAAGTTTGGTACACAAACTTTGTATATAATGCATATTCTCACTACGTTGTGAATATGCAGAAAAATAACACTCGCAAAGTTGAAACTTTGCTCATATTATTTTTTGGAGGAATATATGAATATTTTTCGTGGCGCTTTTACAGCATTAATCACACCTATGAATGCTGACGGTTCAGTTGATTTCGAGGGCTTCCGAAAAAATGTCAAACATCAGCTTGCTGAAGGCATTGATGGTCTTGTTCCTCTTGGAACCACTGCTGAAACACCTACTTTGGATGAACGCCCTGGTGAAGAAGAAGACAAGATTATTCAGATTGTAATGGAAGAGGTTCGTGCATTTGAAAAATCTACTGGTAAAAAAATCCCAGTTATTCTTGGTGCTGGTTCAAACAATACAAAAGATGCAGTTGCTTACGTTGAACGTGCAAAAAAAGCTGGTGCTGACGGTGCTTTAGTTGTTACACCTTACTATAACAAACCTTCAAAAGAAGGAATTTATCAGCATTTTGCAGCTGTTTCAAAAGTTGGTATTCCAATTATTGTTTATAACATTGCAGGTCGTACAGGATTAAATATTCCAACTGATTTGTTAACTCGCATTGCTGAACTTCCAAATATTGCTGGTGTTAAAGAAGCTTCTGGTTCAGTTGCTCAGATGATGGAAGTAATTGGACAGATTAAGTGCAAGAAACCTGATTTTGCCGTTCTTTCTGGTGATGACGGTTTAACTTTACCTTTAATGGCTGCTGGTGGAGACGGAATTATTTCTGTTGCATCAAACATGATTCCAAAATTAATGCACGAATTGGCACAGGCTTGTTTGGATAGCGATTTTGCAAAAGCTCGTGAAATTCACTATAGACTTGCTCCATTCTTCAAGGCAGAATTCTGTGATGGTAACCCAAGTTCAATTAAATATGCAATGAACTTTAAAGGTATGCCAGCTGGAACATTAAGATTGCCATTGGTAGAAGTTACAGACGCTGCTAAAAAGACAATTGAAGCTGCAATTAAAGAATGTAATTTATAATTAAGATGCTGAAACAAGTTCAGCATGACGAGCTGATTGTATACAAGTTCTGCATGATGCCGTCATTCCGAACTTGATTCGGAATCTCACATAAACATGGAAGTTTTTATGATTGATTTGCATTGTCACCTTGACGGTTCAATAACATTAGACATTGCTAAAAAGCTTGGTGAACTTCAGAATATTGAGCTGCCGGCTAAAAGTGATGAAGCATTACTTAAAAAACTTTCTGTTCCAGAGGATTGTGAAAGTCTTAATGATTTTTTACAGTGCTTTGGTTTGCCTTTGCGACTTCTTCAGACAAAAGAAGGAATTGCGGAGGCTGTAAGACTGGTTCAGGAGGATGCAAAAGCTCAAGGGATTGTTTACCTGGAAATCCGCTTTGCTCCACAGTTGCATCAGATAAACGGACTTTCTCAAGAAGAAGTTATATCTGCTGCACTGGAAGGCTTGAAACAGTCTGATTTACATACAAACTTAATTTTGTGCTTAATGCGCAGTGATCATAATCAGGATGAAAATCTTGAAACTGTAAAACTTGCAAAAAAGTTTTTAGTAAAGGACAACGGTGTTGTAGCAATTGATCTTGCTGGAGCCGAGGGACTTTTTAAAACTAGTGATTTTGAAAAAGAGTTTACAATGGCAAAAGATGCCGGAGTTCCTTTTACAATTCATGCTGGTGAAGCAGATGGTGCTGAAAGTGTGTGGGCAGCAATTAAGTTTGGTTCAAAAAGAATTGGACATGGAGTTCGGATTTTTGAAAATTCAGAACTTTTGGACTATGTAATTAAAAACAAGATTCCTTTAGAAATGTGTCCTAATTCAAATCGACAGACAAAGGCTGTTAGTGATATGTCTACTTACCCTTTAAGAAAATATCTTGAATTGGGAGTAAAAGTAACAATCAATACCGACGACCCTGCAATCTGCCGCACAAACCTTCAGAAAGAATACGATTACATCCAAAAGATGTACGGAATAACTGAAGAAGAAAAGAAACAATTATTGCTAAATGCTGTGGATGCAGCGTTCTGCAGTGAAGACTTCAAACAAGTTTTGAAGAATAGAATTAACAATTAAGTTTGGTATATATATCATCTACTTCAATGGTTACTGGGATTTTTAAGGGTGGAACCCTTAAACGGTGCTTGGGAAAGAAGAGGGGTTTGGGGATGTGTAAGGTCGCTGGCGACCTTTGTTATATAGAAAACCGTTAAAAAAATTGCGGAAGCAATTTTTAGGTTTACTTAGTTTTAATTAATCGAGGCGTTGCGGGGTGTCCCCGCTTGAAGGGGTAGCAAGCAACGCAGTGCGAGCGAGGGGAAGGCTTTCCCCTCCTAAAGGAGGTTATATATTATGGCTGGAAAAATTAAAGTTGGTGTATTGGGCGCTACAGGTATGGTTGGACAGCGCTACATCAAATTGTTGGAAGATCATCCTTGGTTTGAAGTAACTTATGTTGCAGCATCTCCACGTTCTGCTGGTCAGCTGTACAAAGATGCAGTTGCAAACCGCTGGCTTATTGGTGCAGAAATCCCTGCTGGAGTTCAGAATCTTATGGTAGAAGATGCAAACCTTGCTGAAAAAGCAATTGGTAAATGTCAGTTTGTATTCTCTGCTCTTGAACTTCCTAAAAAAGAAGATATTAAAAACTTGGAAGCTGCTTATGCTGCAGAAGGTATTCCAGTAGTTTCTAACGCTTCTGCTAACCGCTGGACAGAAGATGTTCCAATGTTAGTTCCAGAAATCAACTACTCACACCTTGATGTAATTGCTGATCAGAAAAAACATCACGGATGGGACAAAGGTTTTATTGCTGTAAAACCAAACTGTTCTTTGCAGACATATATGATGCCAATTCATGCTTTGATTCAGGCTGGATACGAAATTAAAAGAATGGTTGTAACAACACTCCAGGCTACTTCTGGTGCTGGCTATCCAGGTGTTCCTTCATTCGATATGATTGATAACATTGTTCCATTTATTGGTGGTGAAGAAGAAAAAACAGAAAAAGAATGTCTTAAGATTCTTGGTACTGTAAAAGATGGAAAAATCGAAAATGCTGCAGGACCAATTGTTTCTTCAACATGTACACGTGTTCCTGTAATTGACGGACACACAGCTTGTGTTTCTTTGGAATTCGGTGACAAAAAACCTAGCATGGAAGAAATCGAAAAAATCTGGACATCTTATACATCAGTTCCACAGGAATTGAAGTTGCCTTCAGCTCCAGAACATCCAATCGTTGTTCGCCACGAAGAAAACCGTCCACAGCCACGCCGCGACCGTGAAACAGAAAAAGGTATGGCATGTGTTATTGGACGTCTTCGCCCATGTAACGTATTCGACATTAAGTTTGTTGCTTTGAGCCACAACACAAAACGTGGTGCTGCTCTTGGCGGTATCTTAAATGCTGAATTGTTAAAGGCAAAAGGTTTCTTTGATAATCTTTAATATATAATTTTTTTACAGAGACCACATGAATTCAATTTTTTTTGAGTTTATGTGGTTTTTTATTTTTAAAATATGTATGATAAATACTGCTTAAACTATACAATATATATGTTCCAAGTTTGACTTGTAATTTTTTCCAGAGGAGAATTAAAATGAAAAAAATCTTATCAATAATGGTTGTTTTATTTTTATCAATGTCAGTTTTTGCTGCTGACTGGTATATTTGTATGGGATCTTTTAAGGATTGTGAAAAAGCAAAAGCCAGGGTAGATTTTTTAAGTGAAAACGGATTTTCAGTATTTATCACAGAAATTGAAAAATCAGAAAATGAAAGTTTATACCGTATTTTATATTCCGAAAAATTCAAAAATAAAAATGATGCAAAATACAGAAGAGATGAACTTTTACAGTTTACAAAAATTAAAGAACTTGGATTAAGTGATATCTGGTATTGTGAATTTTCAGGAAAGAAACTGGAAGAAGAAAAACAGGTTGTTGAAGTTCCTGTCGTTCAGCAGATAATTGAAACTCCAGAACCAATTATTAAAGAAGTGGTAAAAGAAGTAGAAGTTGTAAAAGAGGTTGTTAAAGAAGTACCTCGTGAACCTGAAAAACAAACTGTAATTGTAAAAATCAACGATATTGAAGAACAGCGATTTGATATTACAACAGAAGACAGATTAATTCGTGTAAATGTAAATGTTGAAGTTCCTGTAAATACAGAAGTTGTAACTGAAAATAATCTTCCAGTTGAAGAAAACAATACAGAAGTAACAACAGGGACAGAGCAAACTGAAACTGTTGAAGTTGCAGATGTAACAGAAGGGACAGAGCAAACTGAAACTGTTGAAACTGCAGATGTAACAGAAGGAACAGAGTCAATTTCTCCTGTTGATGAAATAATTGATGGGCAGGTAGAAGATACTGCAGTTGTTGCTGAAGAATCAAATAGTGTTTCTGATGTGGAAGAAATTGCAGACCCTTTTGTAGAAGATGAAGATATTGAAATTTTAGATGAATATCAGGGTGAAAAATAATAATGAAAAAAATCTGTTTTATAAATTTTATAATGTTGTTTCTCTGTTTTTCAATGTTTTCAGAAGGAACTACAGTTACAAAAAATAAAAATGTTGTTGATATCAGCATTAAATTAAAAACTAACGGTGATATTGAAATTGAAAAAGCTTCAAAAACTTTGCCTGGAGACCCTGAAAAACGTATTATCATAATTAAAGACAGTGATACAGGAAATCCTGTTCCTCAAGCTAATGTTGAAATTGATAAAAAATGGGACGTAATCACAAGTAATGAAGGAAAAGCTGATTTACCGGACGATGTTGAAGATGGTGAGCATTCAATGGTTGTTACAAAAGATGGTGTTTATGTAAGAACTGAATCTACATTTTCAGTAGAAAACGGTGAAATCACTACTGCAGTTCAAATTTCAGTTCCTAAAATTGTTGATTATGAAAGATTTAAAATCGTTCTTGATTGGGGTGAATATCCTTATGATCTGGATTCTCATATTCTTAGCAACAGATATCATGTTTACTACAGCAATATGAACGCTTTAAATCTTAATCTTGATAGAGATGATACAACAAGTTATGGCCCTGAAACTGTAACTGTTAGAGATATTGCTCTGTCCCCAATTTATCAATATTATGTTTTTGATTTTTCAAACAGGGATTATCCGTGGAGTACTGCCATGTCTAATTCTGGTGCCCAAGTCAGAGTTTTCTATAATAATGAATTAGTTGCAACTTTTGATATTAAACCTGATCAGCCTGGAATTTTGTGGCATGTTTTTGATATTGTAAATGGAAGTGAAATAATAAAATACGATACAATTACTGGCGACAGAATATAAAATATTATGTTCGAAATTTTCAACTTAGTTTTTACTGATCCAAACTTTTTAAGTGCTTTTTCGCAAACAATTATTATAATTGCTCTTGGTTTTCTTTTTATGCGAAAAGGCATTGTTGATATAAGTGCAAAAAAAACTCTAACGGCGTTAATCTGGAAACTGGCAGTTCCTTGTTTTGCATTTAATGCTTTTATGCAGGATTTTGAATGGAACAGTTTTAAGGCTAGTCTTACTGAATTTCTACTTGCAGTCATTTTTTATATTGTTCTGATAATAATTGGAAAATTAATTTTTCTGAAAAAAGGCAAAGATTTTTCTACTGTATCAGGTTTTATGATTGCTATTGGCCAAACAACTTTATTTAGTATGCCAATCCTTCAGTCTGTATACGAAAACAAAGCTCAGGAAGTAATGCTTTATATCAGTACAATCAGCATTGTTTTTAGAATTTTTGTTTATATTGTTGCAACAACAGTTATTAGTGGTGAAAAAATTACATTAAAAAAACTAGGACCTCAACTGAAAAAAGTCTTTATTACTCCTGTAATGATTGGAATGTTTCTTGGAATACTGGTTTTTGTTTCGCAAAATAAAGTTCCGTTTCTAAGAATTGATAAATCACTTCCAGTTTTATATGTAACTGTAAAAGCATTGGCAAGAATGGTTGGACCATTGTGCATGCTCTTAATAGGAATGAGTATTGGTGAAGCAAAAATTACTGAGTGTTTAAAAGATGGATTTGCCTGGTTACTGGCTGTTCTTAGAAATTTAATTGCACCAGTAATTATTCTTTGTATTTGCTTTTTAATGCACAAAACAGGAATTTATCATTTTAATGAATATTCTTTAATGGCAATTGTTGTTGGATTTAGTGCTCCAATCAGTGTAACATTAAGTATTGCATGCATGCAGTATGGAAAAGAAGAAGTTTTAGCCAGCAGAGCCTGTGTTATTTCAACTTTACTTACATTACTAACATTTCCGCTGAGTTTTGTAATGGTTCATTTGGCATTGCAGTGGATGTAAAAGATTCTTGCTGATTTGTTATTTTTCAGGCCGATTTGAACAAAAATTTTCTTTTATGCTATACTATAACAATGAAATTTCTTCCTGTTATTTATGATTCAGAATTTGTTTCTGATGATGTTTTAAAGACTGAATTCAAAGCTGCTCATCAAATTGGAAAAGTTGCTTTGGGAGATAATTATTTTTTTTATCGTGAAAAATTTAAGATTCGATACATTGCTTATTCCAGTATTTACAGAATTTTTAGAAGAGTTCAACTTGTAAATATGAAAATGTGTTGTTCTCGTGGACAATTGCAGATTCAGAATATTGTTCTTTGTTCAAAAAAGAATGTGGAACTTGCCATGGTAGACTTGCCTGATGAAAAATCTGCTTTAGCTTTGATTGAAGAAATGCAGCAGAAAATACCTGAAGTTAAAATTGGAATGAAAAAATAATTTTGGTGAGATGCCGAACTAAATTCGGCATGACGTGATTGGTAAGATACCGAAATGAATTCGGCATGACAAAGAATCTGTTTCGTTGAACAGAAAAACTGTTATTCTGACTAAAAAAAATGTCATCCTGAACTTGATTCAGGATCTCACCGATAATTTATGGAAAATAACATTGGTGAGATGCCGAAATAAATTCGGCATGACGTGATTGGTGAGATGCCGAAATGAATTCGGCATGACATATTACTGAATATAATCTGGACCGTAAGCATCATTTCTTGATGAATAAGCTATACGGCTTTTTGGATTTCCTTTTGAATCAAACTGGTATTCATAGAAAACATAGAAATCTTCTGAATAAGAAACATAATATAAGTTTCCTTTTTTATCATATCTGTATGTATAGACATTTCCAGAAGAATCTTTCTTTAATGTTACATTTTTATTTGAATCGTATTCAGTCCATCTTTCTTCAAGAATTTTAGAACCATTAGTTTTTACATAATGAATACAATTACCTGCATCATCATATTCATATTCATCAGTATAATTAGGTGTTTCATATTCAATTAATTGGTCTTTTGCATTGTATGTGCTATATATTGGACCGACTCCCCATCTGTCTTCATTAATTTTTGTTGTATATGAAACTAAGCCAGATTTATCGTATGTATAAACTGTACCTTCGCCATTGCTTTTCTTAATCATTAAGACTCTATTTTTTTTATCATATTTATACCAGGTTTCGTTGTCTTCTGAATCAGATTCATAAATCAAATTGTTTTTTTCGTCATAATCGTACCAGATTTCATGTGGTTTATCCAGATAGGCACTCTTTGTTTTTTTATGAATTAATAAATCGCCATCATATTCATTCCATTCTTCAAATTCTACTTGTTTAGCATATACATCTTTTCTATATTTGAGCTGCTTTTTTGCTGTGTATTCATAGAAGTGTTCAGATTCACCAGTTTTTTCATAAATAACATTTCCGGCTTTATCTTTTTTTTCAATTTTTTGAGTTCTGTTGTTCTGCCATTCAAGATCTGAAGAATAATCATAATCTTCAAAAGCATAAAACCATTTTGTTATTTTTTTTCCGTCTAAATCAAATGTTTTTCGTACTTTTTCCTGACCATAAAAAAGACTTGTAAACACTAGTAAAAATAATGTGATTATTGTAATTTTTTTCATACTGATACCTCATGGATGTTTTGTATGATATCAGTATAAATTAAGCCTTTCTTTTTATATACAGAGTTAAACTCACAATTTATTTTCTTCCAATAACAACCATTGTCTGTGCCTTTTCGTTATAAGGAGAACCGTCATAATCTCCCCAAACGTAAGCTTCAGAAAATCCAAATTCAATCAGTTTATCCCGCAAAAAAGAAGCAGGGTAGAGTCGTTGTACAAATTGATGATCAACTACAGGTTTTTCTTCAGAGGTGTCAATTTGCTCTGTCCCTTTTGTAAGAGGATAAAGTGTCCATCTGGAATTTAATCCTTCCCAAGCTCCTACAACTGAAAATTCGGTTCTTACCTTAAATCCAGCCCGTTCAAATTCTTCTCCAGGGGTAAAATACATTATAGAAGTTTCCCGGCTTACACATTCCAGAATAAAAGTTCCGCCTTTTTTTACAGGAGCACACATGTTCTTAAGAATTTCCATGTCTTCTTCAATAGTGTCGCAATAACCAAAGGAAGTATAAAGGTTGATAGAACAGTCGTATTCTTTATCTGTTTTAAAATATCTTAAATCCTGATTGATTAATTTTAATGGAACACCTTCTGCTTCTGCACTTTCTTTTGCAGCATCCAGTTCGGATTGAATAATATCAATTCCTGTTACATCTAAACCTAAAATGGCAAGTTCTACTGAAATACGTCCCAAACCGCAGCCACAATCCAATACTGAATCACCTTCTTTTAAGCCTGCAATTTCTTTTACTTTTTCTGCTACGGCTGGTGCTTCTGCCCATCTTGCATCATCAAACATTATGGGAGCATAGTTTATCCAGAAATTTTCTTCTTCAAACCATTCTTTAGACATATTTCAGGTTTCCTCTATAATAAAAATCTGTTCTGGAAATTATTCACTTATACTGTAAAGTTCAATATTTTCATCCTGAAAGTTTGAAAAACACAAAAGCTTTCCATCATCAGAAACATCAAGTCCTGTTGGCTGATTTCCACCTTCAAATTTTTTTACAACTTCCATTGTTGTTATATCTATAATCTGAATTTTTCCATTTGATGGACTTCTTTTTGTATAATCTTGTGGATTGTTTGGACCTCTTGAAGAAACAAAAAGCCAGCGGTTGTTCAGTAAATCAATTGTATTTGGATTGATATAAACTTTTGTTTTTCTTTCAATCTTAAATTTTTCCATATCAATTTCATAAATCTGACTGAAATACATATCGGAAATATAAGCTTTTGTTCGTTCATCATTCATAACAATGTGACGCATGGCAGAATTTTTTATACTGATGGAATTTGTTCTTTTTCCATTTTCTGTATTGAATTTTTCAATTATTCCACCATCAAAAGCGAGGGAAACAATTTCATCACCTTTATTTATAAAGAACAATCCTCTTGGAGCTTTACCGGTTTTTAATTTTCTTAAAACTTCTCCGGTTTTATAATCAATTAAGGAAACATCATTAGAAACCCAGTTTGAAACCGCCAGCATATCTTTTTCAGGAGAATAGGCAATAAACTTTGACCAGATTCCTTTTGTAGGAATTGTTCTTTTAAGTTCAAAACCAGGATATGAATATTCGTAAATATTTCCGGTTGTCATTTGGGAAACAAGAAAAACTTTTTTTTCGGGAATAAATAATCCTTCTACATAACCTTCTTTTTTAGAATTAGGCGGATTGATTCTGTTCAGCATCTTTTTGTTTTCAATATCAAAAATATCAAATCCATTATCTTCAAGTAATGGCATAATGATATATTTATTGTCTGGACTGAACAGAACCTGTTTTGGCTGACGACCACATTTGTATTTTCCAATTTTTGTTAAAACCGGACCTTCTGCAAAAAGTGTCAGTGTAGAATAAATTAAAGTAACCGCAATTAAAAAAAACTTTTTCATATAAACTCCCATAAAAACTCTGAATTTTAGCGGCTTAATTTTCTGTAAACAGTACGCTTTGGAACTCCAGCATCTTCGCCAAATTCTTTCATTTTCCATTCAGCATATTCAGACCAGTTTCCTTCAAAATAACGTACTTCTGAATTATTTTCGAATGCAAGAATATGTGTACAAATACGGTCAAGGAACCATCTGTCGTGACTTACAACCAATGCACAACCTGCAAAGTCTTCCAATGCTTCTTCCAATGCACGAACTGTTTCAACATCAAGATCGTTTGTTGGTTCGTCAAACATTAATACGTTGCCACTTTCTTTAAGCATCATTCCAAGATTCAAACGGTTTCTTTCACCACCAGAAAGAACGCTTACTTTTTTATTCTGATCTGCACCGCCAAAATTAAACCAGCCGCAGTATGCATGAGCATTTACTTCTCGAACACCACCTTCCAGTGCACGGCCTTTTTCATCAACAGCACCAAGTTTTACTAAATCACCGCCGCCACCTAAAGTTTCGTAAACAGTTTTGTCCATATCGAGACCAGAACGCATCTGATCTACATATACTAATTTTACAGTTTTACCAACTTTGATTTCTCCTGAATCAGGTTTTTCTCCAGTTTCAAGGCCAGCTGCTTCTGCAATCATTTTGAATAAAGTTGTTTTACCTGCACCGTTTGGTCCAACAATACCAATTACGGCACCTGCTGGAATATGAATGTTTAAATTTTCAAAAAGAAGTTTATCACCAAAAGATTTTGTTACATTTTCAAGATCAATTACCTGACCACCAAGACGTGGACCAGCAGGAATAGAAATCTGAGAATCTTTTAACTGCTTTTTAGATTCCTGAGACATAAGTTCATTGTAGCGGGTGATGTGTTCCTTGTGTTTAGCCTGACGTCCCTTTGCTCCCATGTGAATCCATTCCAATTCTTTCTGGATTTCTTTCTGGCGTAAAGATTCATTTTTGCTTTCCAAAGCCAAACGCTGATTTTTCTGTTCAAGCCATGAAGAATAATTTCCTTTGTATGGATATCCTTCACCGCGATCAAGTTCAAGAATCCAGCCAGCAACATCATCAAGGAAGTAACGGTCGTGAGTAATTGCAATTACAGTTCCTGGATAATCGTGAAGATGTTTTTCAAGCCAGGCAACAGTTTCTGCATCAAGATGGTTTGTAGGTTCATCAAGAAGAAGAATATCTGGTTTCTGAAGAAGAAGACGACATAAAGCAACACGACGTCTTTCACCTCCAGATAAAACATCAACAATCTGATCTCCTGGAGGACATCTTAAAGCTTCCATTGCAAGTTCAAGATTATTATCAAGATTCCATGCATCAAGAGCATCAATTTTTTCCTGAACTTCGGCCTGTCGTGCGCAAAGTTTATCTATATCAGCATCTGGATCACCAAATGCTTCGTTTATTTTATCGAATTCTGCAAGAAGATCTGTTATTTCTTTAACGCCTTCTTTTACACAATCCATAACAGTTTTTCCTGGTTCAAGATATGGTTCCTGTTCCAGATATCCGATTGTGTAGCCAGGAGCTAATGAGGTTTCACCTGTATAATCTTTATCAATTCCAGCTAGAATTTTAAAAAGTGATGATTTTCCGGCGCCGTTTGAACCGATTACACCAATTTTTGCACCGTAGTAATATGAAATGCTGATGTCTTTAAGAACAACTTTTGTTCCGTAAGCACGTCCAACACGGTCCATAGTGTAAATTATTTTTTTGTCATCAAAGGTTTTTGCCATTTTTTTTACTCCTAGAAATTGAAATGTTAATATTATACCATATAAAAGGGTAATTTTCGAGTAACAATTCTGTATTTACTTTATTCTTGTAAAAGTTGAAGTATAATCACCTTTGCTGTAAGAAAAAGTTTCATTATTAACAGAAAGATTGTCCCAATAAAAAGTTTCTCCTTCTTCATCATAAATTACAGCATTGTAAAAACAAAGTTGATTATCATCTGTTAATTTCCAGTTGCCGGATAAACCTTCACTCTCTTTACGAAATAAAGCAATTTCTCCATTTGCCCAGATTTTTAAAGTGTAATTTGGAGAATCCCATTCACCAATCAAAAGATTTTCAACAGATTTCTTTTTATTTTCAGTAAGGAATCCTTTAAAAACCCAGCCTCCATAAGGTTCAATGTCAGCATAAGATTCAGCATAAACCCATGGAGCAGTTATTCCATCAATTGTATAAGTTTCTCGGGTTTCTTTTGTAACGTGTAAAGTTGCTCCGTTAGGAAATTTTCCAAGTTTAGTTCCATCAACAGGACTTTCCCGATAATTTAGATTTGAACCAACATCAACAAAAACGTACATTTCTTTTGACTTTGGATAAACAATAATCGGATCATTTTCAGGAATTGTTTCTTCTACTTCAGAAACTTCTTTTTTTTCTTCTACAGTTGTATTACGGACATTTTCAGTTTCTGCAGTTTTTTCATTCTTTTTTTGATTTTTACATCCATTCAAACAAAATAAAATGGTAATTCCAGCTAAAATTAAAATACTTTTTTTCATATAAATTCTCCCTTACATTTTGTAATAAAAATCATTATACAGTTAATAAAATTTAAAGTCTCTCATACTCTGATTTTTCTTAAATTTTAAATTATTCTGTAACGTCTGGCTTTTTTTATGATTTAATATTTAATAAAATAAATTATATAAGTATAATTGGGTTATTATGAAAAAAATTTTATTAACATTATTGATTTTAAGTTTGTTTGGTTCTGCCAGTTTATTTGGTCAGAATAAAAAATCTATTTCTGAAAAAGCAGTAGTTCAGAATTCTGTGAATTTAATAGAAGGAGAGGATTATTCTGTTGAAATTCCTGCATCATGGAAATTAAATATGGTACGTCAGGATGTAGGTGGCATGGTTCTTGAATTTATGGCTGTTGCAGAAGATGGTGCTACAAATATTCTTCTTCAGACAACTGAAAGTGATTCTGATGGAATGACAGAAAGAGAATTTCTTGGAGCTATGGTTGCAATGGTTGGAGCAATGGCAGATGAAATTGAAATTCTTGGAGAAACTGAAGACCGAATGTGTTATTGTGTAACAATTGAAGGTCAGCTAGTTGTTCAGGATGTTTTCTGTATTTTTGGTGATGGTAAAATCTATGTTTTTGCTGCCAGCACTACACTGGAAGCTTATGAATCATATGCAGATATTTTCGATGCTGTATATGAATCTTTTGAAATTACAGAATAATTAGAATCAGAAATTTCCAATATGAGTAATTTTGAAAATATTCTCTTTGATTTTGATGGAACAATTTGTGATACTTCGGAAGGAATTTTTGCTTCCATGCAGAAGGTTTGTGATTATTATAAATTATCTTATGGAATCAATGATTTTAGAAAGATGATTGGACCTTCTCTTAAAGAAAGTTTTTCTACAATTTTTCATCTACCAGAAAATGAAATTACCAATGCTATAAAAGTTTACCGGGATTTTTACGGAGTTGAAGGCATGTATATGTGTTCTCCTTATGATGGAGTTGAAGATTTAATAAAAAAACTTCGTAGTCTTGGTAAAAAGATTTATGTAGCAACCAGTAAACCTGAACTTTATACAAAGCAGATTATTCAGCGAAAAGGAATGTCTGATTTGTTTGATTTTATTGGTGGAGCAGATCTGGCTGAACAAAAAAGAATTGAAAAGATTCAGGTAATTAATTATGTACTTTCAGAAAATCATCTGGAAAATAAAAAAGATTCCTGTCTTATGATTGGAGACAGAAGTTATGATATAAAAGGAGCCCACACTGCAGGATTAAAAGCCTGTGGAATTCTCTGGGGTTTTGGAGATAAACCGGAGTTTGAAGATTGTGGAGCTGATTTTATTTGTAAAACTCCTACAGATGTATTTAATTTAATTAAATAAAAAAAATGGCACCTGCTTAAAAACAGATGCCATTTTTTTTGTTTAAATGCTTTTATTAGAAAATAGCTACAACTTCACCGTTTGGATATTTTTCCTGGATATATTTGCGAACTTTTTCTGATTTAAGTGCTTTAATAAGTGCCTGAATTTCAGGTTTGTTTTCATTTCCTGCTTTTACTGCAATTACGTTTACATAAGGAGAAGATGAGTCTTCAACGAAAAGTCCATCTTTGTAAGCGCTTAATCCTGCTGGAATTGCATAGTTACCATTAATAACTGCTGCATCAACATCATCTAATACACGTGGAAGAGAAGCTGCTTCAACTTCTACGAAAGAAATGTTTTTGTTGTAAGAAGCAACATCAAGTGGAGTAGCAGTAATACCAGCACCATCTTTTAATGTAATAACGCCTGCTGCCTGAAGTAAAAGAAGAGCACGACCTTCATTTGTTGGGTCATTTGGAATTGCAACGCGGGCACCATCTTCAATTTCTGCTAATGAAGAAACTTTTCTTGAATAAAGAGCAAATGGTTCAACGTGAATACCTGCTGCATTTACAAGGTGGAATCCTCTTTCCTGATTAAATGAATCAAGATAAGGAATGTGCTGGAAATAGTTAGCATCAATTTCACCAGATTCAACTGCTTCGTTTGGAATTACATAATCTGTAAATTCTACAACTTCAAGAGTTACTCCTTCTGCTGCTAAATCATCTTTTACAAGATTTAAAAGATCAGCATGTGGTTCTGGAGTTGCACCAACTTTTAATACACCTGGTTTAGAAGTTGTTTTATCAGATTTGTTACAACCTGTAAATCCGAAAGCTACTGCAAAAGCTAAAGATAAAACTAAAATTTTTGTTAATTTTTTCATATATATATCCTCCATAGATATTTTAAATGATTACGATTTTATAGATTTTTTATGTATTTTGATTTTTTTTGAGACAGATAATTCTCTTATTTAGAAAGGATGCAGAGGCACATGACGCCGTTTCTAAAATTTTCGCGAACAAGCTTTTCAAAATACTTAGTCATAATTGCCTCCTTTGTTGGTTTAATTGCCTATCACTCTAGTAGGGATTAAATAAAATGTCAATACAGTTTTTTAATAAATTAACGTTTTGACATCATTTTGTTAGAAATTTTTGTTCCAGCAAACTGAATAAGAGCAACCATTATAATTATAACAATTACCGAAATAATCATTATGTTAGTTCTGAATCGCTGGTATCCGAAACGAATTGCCAGGTCACCTAATCCACCGCCACCTAAAGTTCCTGCCATTGCAGAATAACTGATAAGATTAATAATTGTAAGTGTAATTCCGGAAACAACTGAAGGAATAGCTTCTGGAATTAAAACTTTATAAATAATCTGCCAGTTTGTAGAACCCATTGCTCTTGCAGCCTGAATAACACCAGAATCTACTTCATTAAGGGCAGTTTCTGTTATTCGGGCAACAAATGGAGCTGCGGCAATTGAAAGAGGAATGATTGTTGGTCCTGTACCAATTGCTGTTCCAAGAATCATTCTTGTCAGTGGTAAAAGTACAATCATTAAAATTACAAATGGAAATGATCTGAAAACGTCTATAATACGGCTCAAAATGGCATTAAAAACTGGTTTAGGAGCAATTCCAAATTTATTTGTTACGTTTAATAAAACTCCAAGTGGAAATCCAATAATCAAAGCAAAGATTGTGGAAATAAGTACCATAAGTAAGGTTTGCAATGTGGATTGACCGATTAATGTAAAAATCTGCTGCATTTTCTAACTCCTATTCCTTTTCTACAAGTACACCATTTTCTTTAAAGAAGGCGATTGCTTTTTGAATCTCGTTTTCATCACCTGTAAAATCTACCATCATAGTACCAATTTTTTCGTCAGGGAGAGTTTGAATTCCAGCGGCTAAAATATTAATGTCTATATCAAATTTTTTACAAGCCTGACTGATTACCGGTTTTCCAGTTTTATCATTTATGAAATGTAAAGAATACTTTGGTTTTTCTTCTGACCAGCTGACAAAGGATGTATTTGATTTTTCAGTTTTTTCTTCATCATTTGTAGAGATTTTTGAAAGGAATTCTTTTGTAACCTGAGATTTTGGATTTGCAAAAATATCAGAAACTAAACCCTGTTCAACAACTTTTCCGTCTTCAATAACGGCTACCATATCACAGGCGTCACGAACAACTTCCATCTGGTGTGTAATCATTACAACTGTAAGATTCATTTTTTTCTGAATTTCACGAATCAATTGTAAAATTGCTCTGGTTGTTTGAGGATCAAGGGCACTGGTTGCTTCATCACAAAAAAGAACTGAAGGACTTGTTGATAAAGCTCTTGCAATTGCAATTCTCTGTTTTTGACCACCACTAAGTGTACTGATTGGAGCTTCTCCACGACCTTCCAGACCAACCAGTTTAAGCATTTCCTGAACTTTTTCTTTTATCTGAGCCTTTGGAGTTTTACAAATTTCCATTGGGTAAGCAATATTCTTTGCCGCATTTCTTGAAGAGAAAAGGTTAAAGTTCTGGAAAATCATTCCAATTTCTCTACGGCGTAAAATTAATTCTTTTTTACTAAGATTATCAACGCGGTTTTCATCAAAATAAACGGCACCTTCGTCTGGAGTTTCCAACAAACTGATTAAGCGTACTAATGATGATTTACCGGCACCACTTTTTCCTATGATTCCAAAAATTTTGTTTTCTGGAATGTCCAGTGAAACATCATTTACGGCTGTGATGCTGCTTCCATCTGTGCTGGAATATGTTTTCTTTAAGTTTTGTAATTTAATCTGCATACCATTGATAATGTAGAAAAATTGCGTTTTGTGCAATACGGTTTTTGTTTGTTACATACTGCAACTGTTTTTTGGCTGTTCTTCCGGATATGCTACAATGTAATTTGCCTGATATTCAGCATTTAACTGGGCAAGTTCTTTTTCGCCATTAATATATTTTTCGTAATCAATACCTGAATCACCAATGTCACATCCACTGTCAGACCATTGATTAATTGAATCCATAACAATTTTTCGTCTCTGTTCTGGAGTTGTGTCTTTAATTAAAATCGATTCCATAAGTTCTCTATAAAAAACGCCCGGGTAAATAAATCCCAGACGTAAAATGTTTTTTATTTTCTGCTGGCTGTTGCGCCTGCGGCAGTTAATCTGTCTACTAAAGCATCTGCATCTTTTTTAGTAAGATTGTCTGCAATTGTTGTTGGCGCAGAAGCATAAAGTTTATTGATTTCTCTGCTGGATAAATCAGATCTTATAGCCTGAAGTTCTGCAATAATTGCTTTCTTTTTGCTGGAAGAACCGGCTTCTAAAACAACACTATATTTCTTTTCTGCTTTTTTTGCGGCAGGTTTTGTTTCTGTTGTTTTTGCACTGGTTTTTACTGCAGATTTTCTTGAAGGCAATCCATTGTATACAAGTCTTACAGTTTCAAGCTGTGACTTCTGACGAGATTTTAACAATAATGTGTAAGAACTTTCTCTATATACATAACCTGAAGAATTGTAATTTTCGAATTTTGGATCTGTACGGAATGCAACATCATAAATATAAATTGAACTGAATTTTGTAATTCCTTTAACAATAACGTAATGAGTGTATTCAAGAGGGAAATCAATAACAAGGGTAAGATTATCTTTTTCATCTCTAGTTGATGTAATATCTTTTGCACAAGTCCATGCCCATGTAAAGTCTTTCTGATCTGGATTAATAACCTTAACATGTGGATAGTACCAGTTGTTGTATGAAATTAAAGGATAAAGTGCTGAAATTGTTTTCAAATCAAGAGATGCATCCTGTAAATAAGTATTGATGATTTCATAACCAATTTTTGAATAAGTTGGATTTGAAATAGTTTCACCATAACGTAAAACTGCAATACCAGTATGAACACCCTGAATTACAGAAATAAACTGTCCATTATCACTAATAACAACTTTTCCATCTTCAATTGCAGAAGAAAGTTCAAGTTTTACGAAACATTTTTCCAATGCTGGTTCAAGAATTTCGGCGTATTTAGATTCATAAGATGCTAATTCTACGTAAGTCTGGATGATTCCTGTAATAATACTGATTGGAGCTTCTTCCAGTTCTGCTTCTGCCGCTCTTGTAAGAATTGCAGTTGCTTCATCAAAATTTTCATGAATACAAAGCATGCTTGCAAGATATGGAGTTGTGAAAATATCAAGATTATCAGATCCTGCTGCATCAGAAACTTTCTTAGCATTAGTTTTCATTTCACTTTCAAGAGTTGCGTTCATATCAGAAAGATTGTTGAAGAATGGAGTTGTAAGATAAGTTCGTTTGTTTCCTTTTTTGAATGATGAAGGAATTTCTTCAATAGCTTCGTTGTATTTTCCTGCTGCACTTCTTGCTGCAATGTAAGAAGCAATTTCCTGTTCAGTATATGTTCCATCTTTAAGGGCAGTTTTAAACAAAGAAACCATATTATTAGTAAGTTTTGTTACATTTGAATTAAAGGTTTCTTCATTTGCCATTGCAAGTTCAGCAATCATATCAATAGTAAATTTCTTTGTATCATCATAGATTGCAAGATGTGCAATTGAATCTTTGTTTGTAAGACAAACTTTTCCGTCTGTAAGTTTATTTGCTGTAAGTGCCCATTTGAATTTTTTATTTTCAAGAATTACACGATTTTCTTCTTCTTTCTGAACTTTTAAATTATAAGAAAGTCCGTATGGAATGTAGAATGCAGAAATTTCATCAGGTAATTCAACAGCCACAGAAAGGGACGCTTCTTCAGCATCACTTGTAACTTCAAAATTAAGTACAACATTATCTGTAAAATTAAAAATGATTTTTGTATCAGAAGGTTTTGAGTAAGAAATCAGTTCTACATCTTTAACATTCATAGAATCTTTCATTAAGATTTTTGCAGAATTCTGATTATCTGAATGGAAATTTAATCCGTTGTAGTTAACCTGCATTTTATTCTGTAACAACGAAGGATCTTCACTGTTTTCTAATTTTGTAAGAGTGATTTGAAGATTGCCGATTTTTTCAATTATATTTAAATCAGTTCTAAATTGAATTACAAAAATGCCGATGATTAAAACGATATATACAACTAAGAGTTCTAAACCTTTTCTAAATGAACGCATACTACTCATAATGCTATAGTTTAGTAAATGATTGATGGAATTTCAACCATTCAAAAAAACAAAAAAAGGATTACTGAAAATGAAGAAAATTTATGTTTTAAGTACACTTATTTTAATATCTGGATTAAGTTTTTCTGGTTGTGCAGTTACCGATTATATAACAGGTTTATTTAAAGGTGATAAATCAACTGAAATAGAAGCTCCAAAAGTTGAAGAAGAGATTAAAACAGAAGAAAAAGTGGCAGAACCTGTAAAAGAATCAGAAACTACAAAGATTGTAGAAGTAAAACCTGAACAGGAAGTGAAACCTGCCGTTGAAGAAAAACCAGTTGTTATTGTTGAAAAAGAACCTGAACCGGTTGTTGAAGAACCAGCAGAACCTGAAATTCCTGCAAATATTCTTTTTGCTTCAAAACTTCAGGAATTACTTGCTGCCAACGATCTTAAAGGTGCCATTGCTTTGTTCAGCGAAATTCCAGATGAACTAAAAGATGATATAGATTTAAAACTCTTACTTGCTTCTCTTTATTTGTCTGATGAAAATTATGAAAAAGCAACTTTAGTAGCAAATGAAATTCTTAAAAAAGATCCAAAAAATACAGATGCAATGGAAATTATTTCCTGGGCTGCAAGAGCATCGGGGGACAGTTCTACATATTCTAAAATTACAAAACAAATTCTTGAAGCAGATCCAACAAATGTTTCTGCTAATATAATGGTTGCTCAGGATTATACTTTAAAACGCAAATATAAACTTGCAAAAGAATCTTATAAAAATGCGCTTAAAGGTGATGCTGAAAACACAGATGCATTGTACGGTTATGCATTAACTTCTTATTACGTAAATGATGTAAAAGCCGCAAAATCTACCTGTTTACAGATAATTGAAAAAGATGAAACCAATTCTCCAGCTCTTGCTTTATATGCAAAAATGCTTGGTGAAGAAAACAGTTATACAAAAGCAACTGAATATATTTTAAAAGCACTGGAAAATGATCAGTATAATTATGATTACTGGCTTGATTTAGGTTCTTACTATAAACATCGCAATAAGAATCAGGAAGCTCACGAAGCATGGAATAAAGCAGTTGCAATTCAGCCGGATTATTTCCTTGGATATGCATATTTAGCCGGAAGTTATGATGAAATGGGTGATCTGGAAAAAGCATTGGAAAATTATAAAATGGTTTTCAAAACAAATCCTGATTACTATTATGCATATGAATCTGCTGCTGTTCTGGAATTCTTAAGCGGAAATTATGAACAGTCCAGAGAATATTTTAAGAAAGCTGCAACTTATGTAAACGATTATTCTTATCAGTTAATGATTGCCTGCTGCTGGTTTAAACAGAAAAACTCTTTTGAAGCAAAAAAAGTACTTGCTGCATTAATGAAAACTTTAGACAGAGATTCAGTTGAATATAATATGGCCCGCTATTTTAATGATTCATACAGTAAAAATGCGGAAACAACTTTAGCACAGAAAATTCAGAAAGAAGATAATAGAAATAAAAAGGGTAAAATGTTATTTTATATGGGGCTTTACAGTGAAATAATGGGGTCAGATCTTCTTGCCAATGAATATTACAGTAAAGTTACTAATATGAAGGCGCCAATGTTCTTTGAATATAGAATGGCAGAATGGAGACTTTCAAAATGAGTCAAACTCAGAGAGAATTATTATTAAATGGTAGAAAAATTACTTTAATTGGAACAGCTCATGTTTCATCAGAAAGTATTAAAGAAGTTGAATCAACAATCCGGGAATTAAAACCTGATTGTGTTGCAATTGAACTTGATGAAAAACGTGCAGAATCAATTCAGAATAAAGAAAAGTATCGTCAGCTGGATATTGTAAAAGTCTTAAAAAATCACCAGGGATTCTTACTGCTGGCAAATCTTATTCTTGCATCTTTTCAGCGTAAAATGGGAAAGACTGCAGGAGTTCAGCCAGGTGATGAAATGCTTGCTGCAATGAAAGTTTCTTCTGAACTTGGAATTCCAACTGTAATGGCAGACCGTCAGATTCAGATTACCCTTAAACGGGCATGGGCAAAAAATTCTTTCTGGGGAAAAATGAAACTTCTTTCAGCTTTGATTGCATCTGCTTTCAGTAAAGAAGAATATACTCCAGAACAGATTGAAGAAATTAAAGAACAGAACGAAATGGATTCAATGATGGCAGAACTTTCTGAAAGTATGCCGGTTGTTAAAGAAGTTTTGATTGATGAAAGAAATGAATATCTTGCATCTAAAATCTGGTCTTCACAGGGAAACAATATTGTTGCTGTTTTAGGAGCCGGACATCTTAACGGTGTTGTAGAAAATCTTGAAAAACTTGCAGATCAAACTTCTGCAATCGATATTGAATCTCTTGATAGTATTCCAAAAAAAGCTCCTGTTGGAAAAATTGTTGGCTGGCTTATTTCAATTGCAATTATTGGTTTTATTGCCGCAGGATTTGTTTATGGTGGAGCTCAGCTTGGAACTCAAATGGTTTTAGCCTGGGTTTTATGGAATGGAATTCTTGCTGCGGTTGCAACTGCTATTGCCTGTGGTCATCCATTAACAATAATTGTTGCTTTTATTTCTGCTCCAATTACTTCTTTATGTCCGTTTATTGGTTGCGGATTTGTAACAGCAATTGTTCAGGCTTTTGTTTGCAAACCTCGTGTAAAAGATATGGAAACTTTACAAGATGATGTTTCATTAAAAGGTTTCTATAAAAACAGAATTTTACGCATTCTTTTAGTATTTGTTTTATCTTCTATCGGAAGTTCAGTTGCAACTTTTATTGGAATTGGATGGATTTCTGCTGCTTTCGGTTCTGCTTCTGCCGATATTCAGACTGTGGAAACAATTAAAGAAACTGTAGAAGAAGCAACAGAACTTTTCAAATTAAAATAAGTTCTTACTGTTAAATAATTAAGGCTGTCTTTTGAATTAGTTTCATCAGGCAGCCTTTTTTATTAATATCCGTCGCTCATTTCACGGTTTGCATCTTTTTTACAAAGATCATCATAAACAAGTGAACGTTTTCTTAAATCTTCTTTCAGTTCTTTTGGGAACGGCATGTTTCTCCAGAAAATACCACGTACATCTTTATCAAGACGCTGAACTCCTGTAGATTCTTTTGTCATCCATAAGATGTAGTCTTCAATAAAGAATTCTTTTAAGTCGCCTTTAAGTTTTAACTGTTCTACATGCTGATAGTACTGACCAGTTAAACCTTCTTCCATCCAGTAGAATGAAGCTTTTTCTTTTGCAACCTGCCATCTTAAATCTGCAATAGCTGTTAAAACTGCAATTTTTAAATCTCTTGGATACATTGGAATTACAATACGACCACGGCTTGTTACACGATTGTAGCGGTCAAATGGTTCCCAGCAGAATCCTCTGTCACCGTAAGTTGGTACAAGACAAATGTAAGGAACAATTCTGTTTGGAACATTTTTATGAACACGATGGAAAACACCAGGATCAATAGATTCAATCCATTTTAAAACCTGAAGAACATTTTCTCTGGTTCCAGTTCCATTTTCTGTACAATGGTAGAATTCTCTTGTAAAAATAGGGAACTGATTACCACGTCGTCCGATTGTCATTTTTGCCATCTGACGAATTGTATCAAATTCTGTTTTAATTGCTTCTGTATCTGTAGAAACAATTTCACTGCCACCGTTTGCTTCTATTTTGTTCTGAACATTATCATAAACGCCTTTTGCTTCCTGATATTCACTTAAAGCTTTTGAAAGTTCCTTATCATTTTTTGAAAGCTTATGCATTAAGTCTGTAATTTCAGAAAAAAGTCTTCGCTGGTTTTCAGAAAGTGCTGATTTATGTGGTTCAAGTCCCATAATTGGAGTATGATCACAAAGAATATCGAATCGGTTTTTTAATTCAATTTCCAGCATGCTTCGTTCGTTTTCTTTTATGTTAAGAATATTTTCCGAACTTTGAAGTTTTCCTGAGTTTTTAGACTGTAACTGTAAAAGTCTTGCCTGTTCTGCGCTGGCAGCCTGTTCAACAGACATAGATGAAGTTTTTACCTGTTTCTTTTCATCAGTTGCTGAATTTGCCATTTTACCGCTGGCAATTTCTTTAAACCATTCATCAACATAAAGAATTGGTTCTCCAGTCTGATTTTCATATACAATTTTAGAAAAGTAATCTTTTTGTTCAGCCTTAAAAAGAGATGGAAGAATAATACCGAATCTCATAAGCATGCGTTTTGGCATTGGGAGATTTGGGTCTGACATTTTTGTAGCCATTCCTCTTAAAAGTTCCCAATAGCATGTTACAATCTGCTGACGGAAAACTGCACGGTCTTTTGCATCCTGACAGGTTAAATATTTTGTAAGGACTTGATGAACACGTTGAGCCGATGCATTTTCATTTGTTAATGCAGTTTTATAATATTTAGGATCGTCATAAACGTCACTTGCTGTTTCGTTTTTTAATTTTGGAAGATCATCAAAACCTGTTTTGCTTAAATTTACTTCATGAATTGTACGAGGTTTTAGAGAAGAAGTGCTGTTATCTTCCATTGAATAAAAGGCGGTTTTTGACATACCCATTTTTTTTGTTGGAATAGGGCTGTCTGGTAGCTTGTCGATGTCGTCTATTGAAATGGTTGTTTCTGATTCAGCATTTGCTATAAGCGCAGCAATTTCTGGGTCGATATCCATATCTGCCATTAATAAATCTCCTTAGACTTTTTATTATATCATAGGTTTAAAAAAAATAAACTAGGAGCTTAGTTGCAACCTAGTTTACTTTGAGAATTCGGAACTTTTTTTATAATAAAACTTTTTTATTTTTCGCCAGCATATTCGCCAGTGATTTCAATAACGTTAGCACGTTTTCTTACAGTGTATTCTCCGAATCCCTTTTCTTTTAATTCTTTTGTTAAATTGTCAAGGTTTTCTTTCTGAACACAACGAATTACAACTTTTGTATAACCGTTTGTTGTCTGGAATACTACATTTGTAAATCCTGATTTTAAGAGACGCTGTGCAAGTGTATTTGCATTTTCTCTGGAAGCAAATGCTCCTAACTGTACATCCCAAGAATCATCTGTAACCTGAACTGCACTTTCTGTAGTTGAAACTGGTTTTTCTGTTGTTGTAACTAAAACTGCTGCTTCTGCGGCTGCTTTTTTAGCTGCTTCTTCAGATTCAAGTTGCTGCATCATAGCTAATGCTTTTGCGGCAGTCTTAAGACTTAATTCTGTATCAGGACCACGAACAACAATTTCAATATCAACCGCTGCTGTTCCCGAACCAAACATTCCTAACTGAATAGCTGCTGCTTTTGAAAGATCAATTTCACGGTCTAAAACAAAAGGTCCACGATCATTTACGCGAACGAGAGCAGTTGCTCCTGTAGATAAGTTTGTAATCTTAAGAATTGAATCAAAAGGTAAAGATTTGTGAGCGCAAGTTAAATCATTCATGTTGAAAATTTCACCACTAGATGTAACTTTACCGTTAAAATCTTCTGCATAAAATGAAGCTGTTACATTTGATTTGTAAAGTTCATTTCCAAATAAAGGACAAAGTCCAGTTGTAAAAATAATTGTAAAAACTAAAGTTCTAAATTTCATACTTTCATTTTCGGAAGTCAGAAATAAAAGTTTAGAAATTTATTTTGAAATATTAGCAATAGTTCCGCCTTTAAGAAGTCGTCCGGAAATCAGTTTTGGTTTGAATTCTTCTGGTTTTGAATATTTTCCTTCTATCTGATTAATTAAAGATTCTGCCAGACAACGGCCAATCATTTCACCATCCTGTTCATAAGTTGTAAGAGGAGGCAGCATCATAGAAGTAAGCATAATTCCATCATATCCGGCAATGCTTATATCTTTTCCTGGAGTAAGATTTCTACTGTTAATTTCTCTGATTCCACCAAGAGCGGAATAATCATCTGGGAAACAGATACAGGTTGGAGGTTCTGGTAAAGACAGAAGATAAGAAGTACCTTCAGCACTGGTAAAAGGATCGTGATATAAAGCTTCTACAAAATATTCTTTTGGAATTTTTATTCCGTGTTTAGCTGCTGTTTCAATAAAAATTTCTTTACGTTCTTTAGTAACGCCAGTGTCTTCTCCGTGAATCATGGCAATTTTAGTATGTCCCATAGAAATAATATATTCCATTAATTCTGACATACCCTGTTTATTATCACTTATTACTGAAATATGATTTTTATCGTAAACATAGTCCAATGCAACAGTTGGAATTCCACTTTTAATTACTTCTGTTAAATCAGGACGATTAAAGTCTGCTGAAAGAATTACAACACCATCAAAATTTCGTCCAATAATATGCTTGTAATAATCATAAGGCTGATTTACTGCTGGACCTGTAAATGTTAAATCGTAAGAATTGTTCTGTATAATTTCCTGAAGTCCACTAATGATTTTTGCAAAGTATTGATGCTGGAAACCACTTCCTGTTTTATCTTCGAAAATTACGCCTATATCGTAAGTTCTGTTTGTTCTTAAAGTTCTGGCTGCAATGTTTGGATGATAGCCCATTTCTGCTGCTTTATTCTGTATGATTGCGATTGTATCTGCGCTGATTTCGTTGCTTCCCTTAAGAGCCTTGCTTACTGTTGAAAAAGAAACATTACATTCGCGGGCTATATCTTTTAAAGTGACCATTTTTTTCTCCAGATTGATTATACTATGGTAAAGGGAAAAGTTAAAAATCTCAAGCGAAATCGTTTTCGTAAAATCTTTTTTTTCTATTAATAATATTCTTGAAAATGGAATAAGTTTTAACTATATTTATAGTGATACATTTTTTTATGTTTTAATTATTCAGTTATTTTTTTTAGGAGTACTCATGAAATCAATTTACGTTTCCCCACGTTTTGACGAAGATGAAAAAGAAAAAGCTAAGGCTCCAAGTCCTTTTACAGAAAAATTCCTTAAAACTCGTCAGATTATTCTTACAGGCGAAGTAAATAAAGAACTTGCTGATGAAATTGCACGTCAGCTTTTAATTCTTGATACAGAAGACGAAAAAAGTCCAATTTATATGTATATTGACTCTCCTGGTGGTGATGTTGATGCAGGTTTCGCAATTTACGATATGATTCGTTTTGTAAAAGCTCCAGTTTATCTTGTTGGAATGGGACTTATTGCTTCTGCCGCTACATTGATTCTTCTTGCAGTTCCAAAAGAAAGAAGAGTTGGTTTACCAAACAGCCGCTATCTTATTCATCAGCCATTAGGACAGATGCGTGGTGTTGCAACTGATATTGAAATTTATGCAAAAGATATGGAAAAAATCCGTGCAAAATTAAATAAGATTATTGCAGATGGAACAGGAACTTCTCTCGATCAGGTTACAAAAGATACTGAAAGAGATTTCTGGCTTGATGCAGATGAAGCTGTAAAATATGGTCTTATCAGCTCAATCATATCTACAAAATCGGATTTAATTAAATAATTATGACATTCACTTTAACAGACAGTTTAATTAATGAGATTGTATCCGCTCTTGAAAACCAGGAAACAAAATTTTTATTGGATGCGGAAACTTTACAATTTGTTGATTCTAAAACTGCTGCTAAAGATTTAATGGACAAATATTATGAATTACCTGAGTGGAGTTCTTCAGATGGTTTTAAAATAAGGGAAGATTTTGTTTCCAAATTAACTTATTCTGAAGTTAAAAGTGAATTAAAAGAAGTTCTTCATTCTGGAAGGGGGGTATTCAGAAATTTTAGAAATGTTTTAAAAAATTATCCGGAAGTTGAAAAACGATGGCATTTATACAAAAACAGAATAATGCATTCGTATATCAATGAATGGTACAACGGTTTACGTGAAATTTGGGGTCTTGAAAAATTAGACTATTTTCCTGAATCAGATGAAAATTTGATTCATGATGATTTTTCCTTTAGAAAATACAATTCAATAACAGATAAAGATTGTATAATTCTTCATGTAAACGAAACTTTTTATTCAGAACAGCAAAGTTTGCCTGATGTTTTACACTCGGCACTTTTTGAAATGTGGAAGTCTCAGTTTGAATACGCTGATACTTTTGATCAGACTGGATTTTTTTGCCAGACAATGACAGAAGATTTTGCAGGATGTATTACAGCTTCCCTTGTACAAAATACTCAGGAGCAGGTTTACAAAATAACTAGCCTTTTTGTTCCTGTACATTTCCGCGGATTAGGAATCGGCACGGAGTTAATTTCCATGTGTCTTTTAGAACTAAAAAAATGCGGAGCAAAATTTATTTTAATGCCAGAAATTATTGTTCCCGACTTTATTGAACCATTGTTACTAAGAAATGGTTTTGAAAAAATCGGATCTGGTTTTGCTGCAAAATTGCAGTAATTATTTTTTTATCAGGAGTTTTAATTATGGGTTACTATAATAACAATCGTGAAAACGAAATTTCAGAAGAAAAAGCAGCAGATTTCCTTGAAAATGCTCTTAGAAGAATTGAAACAGAAGAGGATATTGATACTCTTACAAAAATGCTTAAAGTTTTCAAAAAAACAATTCCACTTACACGTCGTAAGTATCTTACAGCTTATATGTTAAAAGAAGCTTTAAAACATTATCATTCATCTTTTACATCAAGAAACTCTCGTAATTCAAACCGTAAAGAATCTAAAGTAAGAAATACAGAAGCTCATGAATATAAAAAAGAAATTAAAGCTAAAGTTGTTGAAGCTGTAGAAACAGTTGAAACAGAAGAAAGAGCTCGTCATCCAAGAGTAGAAATTGATCCAGATAAAGCTACATCAATTTTTGTAAGCATTGGAAAAAATCGTCGTGTTTATCCTCGCGATTTAGTTGGTATTCTTATTGCTGTTGCAGGAATTGATCGAGATAGAATTGGTGATATTAAAGTTCTTGCAAATTATTCATTTATTCAGCTTTACACAGAAGATGCTCAGACTGCAATTGATAAATTAAACGGTTATGATTATCGTGGAAGGAAACTTGCAGTAAGCTATTCTCGCCAGAAAGGGGATGCTGAAGATGATCTTCCAACAGACGGAAACATCAGTTCCGGATACGAAGGAGATTATCCAACAAATGTATCTGAAGAAGTAATGGCAGCAGAAGATGCAGCAGCATACGCAGCAGCAGAAAAAGCAGCCGCAGATAAAAAACCATTTGGAAATATTTAATTTACTAAAAAAATTCTAATTTTGGTGTAAAATCGTCATTAAGAGATTTTTCTTTTAGTGGCGATTTTTTTTTAGGAGATTTTTATGAAAGATATTCATGTTATTAGAACCGGTTTTCTTAGTGTAAATACATTGATTGTAAAATGTGGAAGCAGACATTGTTTTGTAGTAGATCCAGCTGCCTGCAAAATGTCCGGCGATGAAAATAAAATTCTGGATTATCTCTTAGAAAAAAAACTGGAGTGTATAGGAATTGTACTGACTCACAGTCATTTTGATCACATAACTGGAATTTACAAAATTAAAAAAGCATTTCCTAAAGCAAAAATTGCTGTTCATGAAAAAGAATTTTCTGAAATGCAAAATCTTCCAGGTCCAATGAATATTTCGGTTTTAAGTAATTTTGGTATGGGTGAAGTTTTAGATCAGCTTGCAATTCAACCATCAGCAGAAATTGCTTTAGGTAATGGAAGCAATTTGTCTTGTCTTGCAAAGGGGACAGAGGAATCTGATTTATTAAAAGATCTGGAAAACTGGAAAATCTTAAGCACACCAGGTCATACTCCAGGTTCAATCTGTCTGTATAATGCCCAGGAAAAAATTCTGATTTCCGGAGATACTTTGTTTGATGGCGGTTATGGTCGTACAGATATGATGGGTGGCAGCGAAAGTGATTTAATTCACAGTTTATCTTATTTACGGGAAACTATTCCTGAAGGAACAAAAGTTTATCCTGGTCACGACAATTTTGGATTTAATATATAGAAGAAATTAATAGATTGGAGTAAAAAGAGAATATTTATTAAAATCTTCTCCATTTCTGTTGATTTTTATGTGGGCAATATCAACAAATTTTGAATCTACCGTTGCAATTGCAAAACATTGAGGCTGCCCGCATCTTGGCAAGGAACAGCTGCCTGGATTCACAAATGTAAAACCATTTATTCTGTCTTCTCTTGTAACATGGGTGTGTCCGTAGAAAATATTTTTGCAGTTTTCCAGTTGTGCTGTAAAACCACAGTTCTCAAATCCCCAGTTTATTCCTTCGTTGTGTCCGTGAACAATAAGAAAATTTCTATGATTTGCACATAAAATCTGTCTTTCCGGTACAATTATTGGATTTCTAGAAAAACCTGTATTATATCTGCTGCCGTCTCCGTTTCCTCTTGCAAAAGCAATAACAGAAGGTAGCATTTTTCTAAGGTTTTTATCATTGGCTGCTTCATCTAAAAGCATAAGTAAATCAGAGGTACCATCACCGCAGAAAATCAGAGCATCACAACCTGATCCGTATTGAGTTATTATATCTTTTAAAATCTGAGTTCTTCCGTGAGAATCAGAAATAATCAGAAGGCGAGGAGAAGGATTATTTTCAAGAGCTTTAATATCTTTTGGAGAGCCAATCAGATTGTGAACAGTTTGTTTAAGTTCAAGCATAATCAGTTAATTACAAAATGATTGTAAGCAGAAATTCCAGTATCCTGATCAATATAGTTGGAGAAAGTGTGACCTTTTAGAATTCTTGCTACATGGTTTATCATAGAAGAATCCTGTGGAAATCCTTCAATAATTTTTCCTTCAAGAGCTTCACCTTCCAGTTCTCTGTCAGAAGTTGTTACATTCATTTCGTTTAAAATCAGAAAATATTCTATAGAATTAATTAATACTTCAGGAGCCAATGCCACCAGCTGATTTACACCTTCTTCTGCATCTGGAATCTGATTGTCTGTTACTTTCTGAGATTTATCTATTATAAGGTCGCAGGTTGCTTCCATTCCAAAATTTTCATCTTGTGGGAATAATGCAAAAACAGGGAAGTACAAAGCATCTTCATCCTGGAGATTTTCTAAGACTTTGTGTGTTTGTTCTGGCGCTCCTAGAATGATTACTCCAATGAGATCAGTTTCTTTAAATTCTGATTTAAGTATTTCTTTAAAATCGCTTACATAAGATTTTGTGCCGTGTTTAAAACTATCTGGGAAAATTACAGGATATATTAATCCGCCTTCTGAATCTAAGCCAAATCTATCTTTTAAAATGTACAGATAATTGTTTGAAGTTTCTGCGTCGTTAAAATCATAACCAAGCATTACAAGAACTCTTTTATTTGTTTGATGCCAGCGTTGAGTTTTAAGTCCGAAAGATTCTGTTATATATGAAGTTTCATTTGAAACGTTAATTTCTATTTCAATACTGTCTTCTGTATTAAGAGGTTTTCTTGTTTTTTTAGTACAGCTTACTGATGTAATAAAAATAATTGTAATAAGGAATAAAATAGTAAGTTTTCGATTCATAATTTTATTATATCAAATTCGTTTTTTATTGAAAAGAATACTAAATTTAAGCTATAGTGTAGTTATCATGAAAGAAATCATAATACCAGTATTGAATTTAATTGGCAGTTTAGGATTCCTCCTATATGGCATGAAGTTAATGAGTGATGGTGTTCAAAAGAGCGCCGGTGAAAAATTACAACGAGCTTTAAGTGTTATTACAGGAAATCGTTTTGTCGCCCTTCTTACTGGTCTAGTTGTTACAATGATTATTCAGTCTTCCGGGGCTTCTACAGTAATGGTTGTAACTTTTGTTAATGCAGGACTTATGTCTCTTGCCCAGTCAGTTGGTGTAATTTTTGGTGCAAACATTGGTACTACAATTACTGCCTGGATTGTTTCAATTTTCGGTTTTAATTTCAAGATTTCTGCATTTGCAATTCCTGTCTTTGGTTTTGGGTATTTCCTTACAGTTTTAATAAAGAAAAATGTTTACAAAAACCTTGGTGAAGCTATCATGGGTTTTGGTTTGCTTTTCTTTGGTCTTTCGGGATTATCTGATGTTTTCCAGCCTGAACAGTTAGGATGGCTTTTTAATATTCAGGGTAATGGTCCATTAGCAGTTGTTGCAGGATTCTTTATCGGAATTATTATTACAGCGCTTTTACACAGTTCATCTGCCTTTTCTGCAATTGTTATTGTTATGGCCGCAGGTAATCTTATTTCATGGGAATTGGCTGCTGCAATGACTTTAGGAAGTAACATTGGTTCTACCATTGATGCAATTCTTGCTGCTATTGGAAAAACTGCTGATGCAAGACGTTCTGCATTAATTCACGTAATGTTCAATGTTTTCGGAACTGTTCTTGTTTTAATCTTCTTTAGACCATTCCTTGATCTGGTTGTTCTTTGTACTCCTGGACACAATGATCCATCAAATATGGCCATTCGTATTTCAATGTTCCATACAATTTTCAAAGTTTTATCAACAGTTGTTCTTCTTCCAATGCAAACTCCTCTTGTAAAACTTGCATGTCGTATGATTAAAGACAAAGAAAACACAAAAAACTCTTCTTATAAACTTGAATTTATAAATCTTCCTTCTAAAGATAGTATTACAACACATATTATTCAGGCAGAAAAAGCAATTGCTGATATGACTGATATTGTTTCTGACATGTTTGATAAAATTCAGATTGGTGTTACTCAGCGTGATCCAAGTTTTATTAAGGATTATGAAGAAACCAGTGCCGCTGCAGAAGAGTATGTAGATCAGATGCACGAACAGATTACTCATTATCTTATTAAGTGCGAACAGATGGAATTAACTGAAAAACAGATTCAGCATATTTCTACAATGATTCAGATTGTTGATGAACTGGAAGATATGTCTGATAACTGTTATACAACAATCATGTTAATCAACCGTTCTATAGAAAAGAAAATGAAGTTCCAGCCTGAAGATGAAGAAAGACTTTTACCATATATTGAACTTGCCCGTCAGTTCCTTCAGTTTATACGTAGAAATATTAATACAACAATTGATGCTGCAAAACTTGAACTTGCCCGTGAACTTGAAGATGGAATTGATGCATTCAGAATTGATCTTAAGAAAGTTGCCCGAAAGCGTCTTGAAAGCGGTGCAAATGTAAAAGCAGAACTTCTGTATATTGATATTGTTCGAAGTATTGAACATATTGGAGACAATTGTTTCAGTATTTCTGAAAGTTTGACAAATAAATAAGATTTTTTACAATCCTGGGTTCTTACTCAGGATTTTTTTTACCTATTGATTGCTTAGATTCCACTGTTTCTGATACTGCTTTGGTGTACATTCCATATATTTTTTGAAAATCTTTGAAAAATACTGAATGTTGTTAAATCCATTTTCTGTAGCAATTTCGGTAACATTTTTATTTGTAAAAATCAAATCTCTGCAAGCTTTTTCAACTCTGTATTTATTCAGATAATCAGTGTAATTCATTCCTGTTGCAGATTTGAACAAGCGTATAAAATGACTTTTGCTGTAATTAGTAGATTTTAATAAATCATCAAAAGTAATATTTTCTCTATAGTGATTCTTTATAAAGTTAATTCCGTTATTTATTGATTTTGATTCGTTCTGGATTCCAGTTGTTTCTGCTGGTAACGGTGCGTATTGATTTGTATTTATAATGTAAAGAATAAGTTCAAAAAGAAGAGTTTTGATGGCAATTTCTTTTCCAAAATCATTGTCCATTAAAGTTTTTGTTGTTGCAACAATTTTATCAAGAATTGGTTGTGAAACGTTTAACATCTGATTAACGATAATGTTATCAAACAGTTTTCGGGATGAATCAGTTTCCATGCCTAAAACAGAAGAATCAAAAACCATACAGTAATAATTAAAGTTTTCAGAAGGTTTATCTGTAAAGTGATTGCTTCCCGGATTTATAAAAAGCACATCATTTTTTTTCATATGGTAAACAGTATTTTCAATATGAAAATCTACAGTTCCTTCCGCAAGATAAAAAAGTTCATATTCCATATGATAGTGTTCTTGTGAAAGATACACAGTCTGATTAAATAAACCTACAGGAAAGTTTTTAGAACCTTTGTATATTCTTTCAAATTCGTAGCCCATGTATAACAATTCTCCTCTGTTTTTGTATCTTTCTATACTAATTTTATAATTCATTTTACATAGAAAAAATAGGGAAAAATACTTGTTTTATCAAAAAAAAGTGAAAAAAACGCTAAAAATAAGACTTTAATATAAAAAATATGATTATTTAGTTGTGTTTTTACTTAGTTTTAGGTCTTATTCTAATAATACAAAATTATTTAAAAAGCCTAATTTAGGAGGAAAAAATGAAAAAAGTACTTGGAACTGTACTCGCTACAGTTTGTATGCTCGCATTAGGAGTTAGTGTACTTGGTTGTAATGGAAGTTCATCAAATGAAAAAATGAACATTTCTGTATTTACAATTCAGCAGCGTCAGCAGCCACCTGCAGACAACAGAGACTATAAGTGGATCGAAGAAAAATTCGGTGTAACTTTTGACTGGGATATCCTTGTTGGTGATAAAGACCAGAAAATTGGTGTACTTATTGCTTCTGGTGACTTACCAGACTTAGTTGAAGTAGACTCTGAAAAATTCCAGGGTGCTGGATGTCTTATCGATATTAAACCTATCGTAGAAGCTAACTGTCCAAACATCATGAAGAACTATGAAACAGTTTGGAAGCAGATTGTTTACCAGGATTCTGAAAAAGATGCAGATGGTAACATTATAAATGCTCACATCTATTCTTTACCAAACTACGGTTCATACACAGGTGCTAACCAGAACACAGGTTACAACCAGAACGCATTCTGGATTCAGAAACGTGTTCTTAAAGAATTCGGTTACCCAACAATCAAAACTGTAGATGAATATTTCGACTTAATCGAAAAATATCTCCAGAAATATCCAGAAACAGACGGTGCTCCAACAATCGGTTTCAACATCATTACAGCTGACTGGGAAGCATTCAACCTCTGGAACCCACCAACATTCTTGGCTGGTAACCCAAATGATGGTAACGGACACGTTGTAGCTAACGCTGACGGAACATACACATACATCGATAACTTTGCTGATGAAAATGCTGAAAAATGGTTCAAACTTGCTAATGGATATTTCCAGAGAGGTTTAATTGACCCAGCTTCATTCACAGATAACCGTGACCAGTACTATGCTAAGATCGCTCAGGGTCGTGTACTTGGTATGTT
>JAKSTJ010000026.1 GCA_024402635.1 Treponema sp.
TTTTTCTGTTGTTTCATCTGTAAGATTTAGAGAGCCGGTGTTTTCCTGATTAAGAACTGCAACTACAAGGCCTTTTTCGTTTACACCGTCAAGAGGAACAAAAACGCCTGTTCTGGCAATAATCTTATTTTTGTCGCTATCAGACATACCTTCTGGGAATGTGAAGTTTACAAATCCCAAGTTAAATGTTGAAACAGAAGCATAATCATCATTTTTAGGTTTGTTTCTGATAATCATAACTTCTGGAACCATTTCTGCATCAAAGTCAAAGTTACGTCCTGCATAAAAGCCGCCCTCTGTAGAAGGAGCAATAAATGCAGAACAGCCTGCCATTGGATCAAAAGCTGTTATTGTTACATCCGGATAATCTTTTTGAATTCGTTTATTAACAAATTTCCCAAGTTCATTTGTAGAAGAAACACCATTTTGTGCTAAAAATGCTTCAAAATCAGCATCACTGTTAATTTCTGCAAAAAGAACTTTTTCAGGTAGATTTTTAGCAGTAATTGTTGGTTTTGTCTGAATTGGACTTGAATTATTCAAATTCCCACAGGAAACAAGCAGTAATAAAGCTGTAGAAAAACAAAGTAGTAATTTTTTCATATATTTTCTCCTATCTTAAAAACTTAATTAAGAATATAAAAATTATATATCTACCGGAATATAATTTAAATACGATTAACAAAGAAAGGTTCCTTTGATTCCCTTTTATTAAGCTTTATTTTTTGTTATAATATTTTGTTGCGATGAATTTTGAAAATCCTTTAATTGTTCAGGGAGACCGTTCCCTTTTACTTGATGTGCATGCTCCTTTAGCAGAAGAATGCCGTAATGCTTTAATTCCTTTTGCCGAACTGGAAAAATCGCCTGAACATCTTCATACATACAAACTTTCTCCTTTATCTTTGTGGAATGCAGCCAGTGCCGGATTTACCGCAGAAGATGCAATTAATGTTTTAAATAAATATTCCCGTTATGAAGTTCCACAGTCTATTGGAATGTGGATTACAGAAATTTCAACCCGTTTTGGAAAACTTAAACTGGTGGAAGGCCCCGAAAAAGAAGTTCCCGCCGTTCCTTCAAAAACAGTGGCTTCTGATTCTGAAGAAAACAAGGTAGTTTTAGAAAAATTTCTTTATCTGGAAACTGACTCTGTCCCTGTTTACAAAGAAATTGCAGCGAATAATTCTGTAAAAAAATATTTTGTTCCAGACAATTCTATTGAAGGCCTTCGTTTTATGCTTAAACTAACAGACCGTGGAACAATCAAGCAGCTGCTTCTTCAGGCAGGATGGCCGGTAAAAGATGAGGTTCCTCTTGCGGAAGGTGAAAAACTGGATGTTTCTCTTAGAAAAGAAACTTTAAGCGGTAAACCTCTTGAAATCCGGGAATATCAGAAAGCATCTGCAAATGCTCTTGTTGGAAATAAAGGTCCTGGTACAGGTTTTGGTACAATTGTTCTTCCTTGTGGTGCAGGTAAAACAATTGTGGGCATGACTATTATGGATATGCTTAAAACTTCAACTTTAATTATAACTACAAATATTTCTGCAGTTCACCAGTGGATTGAAGAACTTTTAGATAAAACTGATCTTACTCCAGACCAGATCGCAGAATATTCTGGAGAAAATAAAGAAATCAAACCGGTTACTGTTGCAACTTATCAGGTTTTAACATGGAGACCAGATAAAGACGGTCCATACCCTCATTTTTCAATTTTTCATCAGCGTTCCTGGGGTTTAATTATTTATGATGAAGTTCACATGCTTCCGGCTCCAGTCTTTAGAGTTGTAGCAGAATTGCAGGCAGTCAGACGAGTTGGTTTAACTGCAACATTGGTACGGGAAGATGGATGCGAAGGCTACGTATTTAGTCTTGTTGGTCCAAAACGTTATGATGTTCCATGGAAAGAACTGGAAAGAGATAAATGGATAGCCACAGCAGAATGTGTAGAAGTCAGAATAGATTTGCCAGTTAAACAGGAAATTAATTATGCTGTAGCCAATGCCAGAGAAAAACACAAAATTGCCAGCATGAATGAAGATAAAATTCCTGTCGTAAAGGAAATAATTGAAAAAAATCCGGAAGATAAAATACTTGTTATTGGACAGTATCTGGAACAGCTGGATGAAATAGCAAAACTTCTGAATGTTCCAATTATTACTGGAAAAACTCCAAATACAGAACGGGATAAAATTTATTCAGATTTTAGAAATGGAAACATTCGGGTTCTGGTAGTGTCTAAAGTTGCTAATTTTGCCATTGATTTGCCAGATGCATCCCTTGCAATTCAGATAAGCGGAACTTTTGGCAGTCGTCAGGAAGAAGCTCAGCGACTTGGTAGAATTTTACGTCCAAAAGAACGAACTTCTCGTTTTTATACTTTAATCACCCGTAATACTACAGAAGAAGAATTTGGTTCTAATCGTCAGAAATTTCTGGCAGAGCAGGGTTATAGTTATAGAATTATAAGATATACAGGTCCAGAAAGTCTGGAATAGGAGAAATTATGCAGAATACCACCAGCGGTCTTGTTTGGCAGGAATCAATTTCTTCCCTAAACGATGAAAAATTTTTTGAAGTCATGAACCTTTATCTGGGAAAAATTAAAACTCCCTATAATCGTCAGCGGCTTATTGAACAGCTTGTAGGTTTTTTAAAAACAGAAGAAAACTACAAAAGCATTATTTCCTTACTTGATGAATTTGATGTAAAAATTCTTACTGCAATTGCCTATATTCCAAATGTTACAGAAGAAATCCTTTTAAGTTTTTTCGGAACCGATTATTCACTGGTAGAAATTGTTGGTGAACTTTCAAATCTACAGGAAAGACTTATAATTTTTTACCAGCAGGATTCCTATTCAAACAAAAAATTCATCAGATTCAATCCTTTTTTACAGGACAAAATTGAACCCTTTATAAATCTGAATAAAATTCTGATTTCGGAAAAAGTCAGTTTTTATTCAATGGAAGACAGTTTTTATGTTAGTCCACAGTTAATTTGTGCAATAATTTCCTATGTAAAATCAAAAGGCTGTTCTTTTAAAAACGATGGAACCTTAAAAAAAGGAGATTTAAATCGTATTTCGGAAATATTTTCAGGTCATGAAAAATGCATTGAAACTTTAATCCGATCCTTTTTAAATCTTAATCTTTTTGTAGAAGGTGAAAAATCTTTTGTCGTAGATTCAGAACGTTTTGAAATGTTTGCAGAACTTCCTTTTAATTTTCAGGTTGCATTAATTTGTACCGCTGCCTGTTCCCGTTTTGGAAGAGAAGGGCTGAAAAAAGAAGCGCAATTATTTCTGGATGTATTGAGTTCAATTCCAGATTCAGGTTATTCAATTTCTACAATTACAAAACTGGCCTTTTTAACTTCACCGATTTCATCCTCTTCAAACTCAAAATCTCGTTTTTCAAGAATACTGGAAGCCGCAAAACAGGAAAATTCATTAATTTCTGAAAATTCCGGTCCAGTTATTGAAAAAATGGTTGATTCAGCAATTTTATTCGGATTTTTGCAGCATCTTGGAAAAACTGAAGATGGAGTAGAAATTTATTCTGTAAACAAATCTATAAACAGTGAAAATTTGTTACAAAAGGGACAGAGTAAAAATGTTCTCAATATAGATTCCACTTACACAGTCAGCCTGATGCCAGGTCTTTCTTTAAAAGAACTTTTACCATTAACGGATTTTATTTCTATAAAACTTTTTGGAATTGTAAGTGAATATGAAATTACAAGACAATCTGTTTCTAACGCTTTCGATAAAGGCTGGAATCCAGAATCAATTTTCAAAACCCTTACACAATTCTGCAGTTATGAAGTTCCTCAGAATCTTAAGATCTCTGTAGAAGACTGGTACAATTCATTTCTGTCAGCCAGAATTTATCAGGGATATGTTTTAAAAGTTACAGATACAAACATTTCCTACATCGAAAATAATCCAAACATCAGAAAATATATAAAAGAAAAACTGGCAGAAGGAATTTATTTATTAAATGTTCCTGTAACAGATGATATAACACCATTTATAGAAGCCAGCGGTCTTGACTTTATGGGAAAAATAAAAGAAAGCAGTTTTATTTCCGAAAAAATGAATTTTCCTTTATTAAATCCAGGTCGCTCCGTTATTTCCGCAGAAAAAGATGCAGCGGCAATAGAGACAAATTTTACAGGCGCCAATGAACTTCTTTCTCAGCTTAAAAATCATCTTCAAACAATGGAAATTGATGCCAATCAGCGGGAAAGTCTTGAATATAGAATACATAACCGCCTTATTCTTAATACAAAACATCTTCAATCAACTTCTGTCCGTTCAGAAATTTTAGAAGCAGAAGGAATGGATTATTCCGGAAAAATTTTCCTGCTGGATGCTTCTCTAAAAAACGGAGACAAAGTAGAACTTACATTGCCTCTTCCAACAGGTAAAGAAGGATATTTTAAAATTATTGGTAAACCTCTGTCTATTACAAAACAAATGGCAGATGCATACTTAAAACTTCAGCTTTTTCCAGATGGAGAAATTCAAACTCTTACAGTAAGCCGGATAACTCATTTGCGCCGTCTGCGTTTTTAAACTTTTTTCAATGTAACTGTTGACAGTAACGTTAAGTCGGTGTATATTTAATTTAATGTTACTACAAATAGTAACGCTAATAGAGAGGAAAACATATGAAAAAAACTTTAGGAATAGTTTTAATGGCTGCAGCTGCTTTAACAATGATCAGCTGTAACAAAAAAGAAGAAGGTACAAAAATTGGTATTGCAAAAATCGTTCAGCACGTTGCATTGGATGATGTAGAACGTGGTGTAATGGATGCAATTAAAGCCGCTGGAATCGATGCAGAATTTGATCTTCAGAATGCAAATGGTGATGTAAATACTGCAAATCAGATTGCTGCACAGTTCAAAGATGAAAATGTAAAAGTTGCAGTAGGTATTGCAACACCTGTAGCAATTGCCCTTGCAAATACAATGAAAGACATTCCAGTTGTATTTGGAACTGTAACAGATCCACTTGGAGCAGGACTTGTTTCTACATTGGAACACGGAGAAGGAAATGTAACTGGTATGTCAGATGAACTTCCTTCAAAACAGCAGATTAAATTATTCAAAGAAATTACAGGAATCAAAACACTTGGTTACATCTATTCTTCAAATGAAGACAATTCAGTTTCATCTTTAGCATTAGTAGAAGCTGGATGTAAAGAAGCAGGCCTTGAATTAGTAGTACAGTCAATTACAACTTCAGCAGAAGTAAAACAGGCAGCAGAAGCAATTATTGACCGTGTAGATGGTATTTATCTTACAACAGATAATACAGTATTCAGTGCTTTACCAAGTTTAGTAGAAGTTTTCAATAAAGCTAAAAAACCAATTTTCTCTGGTGACGTAACTGGAGCTAAAAATGGCGGATGTTTTATGGCACAGGGATTCAACTACTATAAAGCAGGATACGCAACTGGTGAAATGGTAGTTCAGATTTTGAACGGAGCAAAACCAGATACAATCCCAGTTCGTTTTATGACAAATGCCGGTGATACAGATTTGCTCTTTGATCTTGATGTTGCTGCAGAATGTGGAATCGAAATTCCAGCAGAATATCTTGAACAGGCAAACATGATTATTGAAAACGGAAAATTAACAGAAAAATAAAAATAAAGAGGGAGGAGCCCCTCCCTCGCTGCAAAGCCCTCCGCTGGAGCTGCGGTCTTTTCCGCTACCTACCCAGCGGGCAATTTTTTTTAAATAGAGGCCCGCAACGCCCAATTTCAATTTTAGGAATTAAGAATGGTTGAAACAATTTTAATCGAAGGCTTGATTTATGGAATTATGGTTCTAGGATTATTTATTTCTTACAGAACCTTAAATTTTTGTGATATGACAGTTGATGGAGCATTTCCAATGGGAGGTTGTATTCTTGCAGCCTGTCTTATGAATGGACTTCCACCAGTAGTAGGAATTTTACTTGCCTTTGCAGGAGGCTGTCTTGCTGGTTTATGTACAACCTTGTTATATACAAAATTACGCGTTCCAGATCTTCTTGCCGGAATTTTAATGATGACAATGCTTTATTCTATAAATCTTAGAATTATGTCAAACCGTGCAAATGTTTCTTTCTTAAAACTTGAAACCTTATTTACAAAAATTTCTTCATTTACAAAATCAATTTTCCCAAATCTTCCATCAGAAATGGGAATTTTATTATTTCTTATAATTTTTATTGTTATTTTCAAAATTCTTTTAGATCTTTTCTTTCACACAGATTTAGGACTTACAATGGGAGCCCTTGGTTCTAACGAACAGATGGTTATTTCCCAGGGAGTAAATCCTCAGGTTGTAAGAGGAATCGGTGTTTGTTTTGGAGACGGACTTGCTGCATTAAGTGGTGCTTTTTTTGCCATGTACAGTGGATTTGCCGACGTAGGAAGTGGTTCTGGTGTAATCGTAAGCGGTCTTGCTTCATTAATGCTGGGAGAATTTATTATCCGTTCTAATAAAATCGAATGGATAACCTTAAGAGTATTAATTGGTTCTATTATTTACAGAGCTTTAATGCTTATTGCAAGAAAATATGGTCATTATATAAATCTTGGAGCCAATGACCTTAAATTAATTACAGGTTTACTTATTATAATCTGTCTTATTGTGGCTCATTACAAAGGAAAAATTAATCTTACAAAACATATACAGCGGCCATCTAAAAATGGAAGTGCAAATGCCTCAAAAGGAGGAAAAAAATGTTAAAACTTGAAAATATTGGAATTACATTTAATCCAGGAACTCCCGACGAAAACAAGGCATTAAAAAATATTAATCTGGAAATAAACAAAGGTGATTTTATTACTGTAATCGGTTCCAATGGTGCTGGAAAATCCACATTATACAATTTAATTTCTGGAACATTAATACCATCAACCGGTTCAATTTATCTGGAAACTACAGATAAAAACAATAATCCTGTAATAAAAAATATAACTAAAGATCCTGAATATAAACGTTCTGCTTACATTGGTAGAATTTTCCAGAATCCTCTTTTAGGAACAGCCGGAAAAATGTCTTTAGCCGACAATATGATGATTTGTTCTAAAAAAGGATGGAAAGGTTTAAAAATCAGCTTAAATAAAAAGAAAAAAGAATATTTCAAAACTCAGCTGGCTCAATTAAACATGAATCTGGAAGACCGTCTTAATGATAATGTAGAACAGTTTTCCGGGGGACAGAGACAGGCTTTAACTTTACTTATGGCCGTTCTTTCAAAACCTTCAATTCTTCTTTTAGATGAACATACAGCTGCTTTGGATCCTTCAAATGCCGCAATTGTTATGGAATTAACTAAAAAATTTGCAGAAGAATACAATCTTACTGTAATGATGGTTACTCACAATATGCAGCAGGCTTTAGATTATGGAAACCGTCTTTTAATGATGGATGCCGGCGAAATCATTCTGGATATAAAAGGCGAAGAAAAACAGAAACTTACTTTAGATGATTTAGCCGAAAGATTCAGACAGATTAAAAAACAGGGAATGTCTAACGACCAGATGGTATTACAGTAAAAAAACTGTTATATTATGCCTATGGAACTTTATATTATTCGTCATGGAGAAACTGTCTGGAATCTGGAAAACAGACTTCAGGGCACTGTAGATATAGATTTAAATCCAAATGGCAGAAAAAAAGCCGTAGATTTAGGAAATCAGTTGGATTCCATTCAATTCGATAAAATTTATGTTTCTCCCTTAATTCGAGCTTATGAAACAGCCTGTTTAATAAGAGGCAGAAGAGATATTCAGATAATACGGGATAATCGTCTTAGAGAAATTTCTTTTGGCCAAATGGAAGGCCGTTGCTATGATGAAGTAATAGACGAAAAGTGTCCTTTTAATTATTTTTTTACAGCCCCGGAAAAATATGTGCCACCTGTCAATGGTGAAACTCTGGAAGATTTATGTGCCAGAACAAAAGATTTTATTGTTAAAGAAATAGAGCCACAGTATAAAACTGCAGCCCGTATTATGATTGTTGCTCATGGAGCTTTAAATAAAGGAATTATGTGTTACCTGGAAAATAATGACAAAGCTCATTTCTGGGGCGAAGGATTGCAGCAGAATTGCCAGGCCACCATTTTTTCTTATAACGGCCAAATCTGGACAAGAAAATAACATTCTTATTTTATTTGACCGAAAGAAAATATTCCAAAAATTAAAGCAATTCCAGATTCTTTTTAATCAATTCACATCTTTGTTTTACACAATCAGGACTTCTAAGAGGATCCTTTGGTGTATTAAATGCATAATCCAGAAGTTTTTCTACAGTAGTTGTTGCAACGTGCAGTCTTGTATCCGAAGATGCATAATAAATAAAGATTTTTCCATCTTTTTCAATTGCTCCATTACTGAATACAACATTTGAAACATCACCAGTTCTTTCGCTTCCAAGTGGTACTAAGAAAACTCCACCTGGTTCAGCAATTACTTTTGAAGGATCAGATAAATCTGTAACATATACATAGAGAACATATCTTAAACCGTCAGCTGTATTTCTTACACCATGAGAAATATGAATCCAACCTTTTTCAGTTTTGATTGGAGTTGCACCAGCACCATTTTTTGCTTCTGTGATTGTATGATAAACACGTTTTGAAATAATTTTTTCTTCGTCAATAACGGCATTTGTAATATCATCACAAAGTCCAAAACCTACTCCGCCACCGCTTCCTGTGTTAATAAAATCATCCATTGGGCGAGTATAAAAAGCATATTTTCCGTTTACAAATTCCGGATGAAGACAAACATTTCGCTGCTGAGGAGAATGTTTTGTAATAAGATTAGGAAGTCTTTCCCAGTTTTCCAAATCTTTAGTTCTTACAATACCAGCGGCTGCAACTGCTGCTCCCAAATCAGGGTTAGATTTATCTTTACTTTCTGAACAGAAAACACCATAAATCCATCCATCTTCATGCTGAGTAATACGCATATCATATACGTTAGTTTCTTCCGCACAAGTGTCTGGCAATTGAATAGGGTAGTCACGGAATCTGAAATTATCAATTCCATTTGGACTTTCAGCTACAGCAAAAAAAGATTTTCTGTCATTTCCTTCAACACGACAAACAAGACAATATTTTCCGTTAAGATAAATTGCTCCTGCATTAAAAACACAGTTAATTCCTAATCGTTCCATAAAAAAAGGATTAGTTTCTTTGCAAATATCATATTTCCAAGTAAGAGGGACAGAGTCTCTTGTTAAAATAGGATAAACGTATCTGTCGTAAATTCCATTATAAAAATCACTGTTGATTTTATTTTTACGAGAAAGAAGTTTTTCCTGCTGCTTTTTCATAGAATAATATTTTTCGTGAATCATAAAAAAATCTCCTGTATATAAAAGTCCTTTGACTTTATTAAACTATATACTTAATTTTAGTTAAAAACAAGTTAAATTTACTTAAAAAAATAGATAAATATTTTTTTTAAGATACACATAAACACCGCTTATCCTGAACTTGTTTCGGGGTTTCACCAATAATTTTCAGAAAAATATTAAGTCATTTGTCACCCTGAACTTGTTTCAGGGTCTCACCAATGATTTATAAAAAAGATAATTGGTAAGATGCCGAACTAAATTCGGCATGACAAATAATTCCCTGTTTTTTATTCATACCCTGCCGCAGTGCAAGTAGAACCTAAAGCAATCCTGTCGGATTTCTTTTTAACGGTTCATCAATGCAAGCAACCCTGAACTTGTTTCGGGGTCTCACCAATAATTTTCAGAAAAATATTAAGTCATTTGTCACCCTGAACTTGTTTCGGGGTCTCACCAATGATCTATAAAAAAGATAATTGGTGAGATGCCGAACTAAATTCGGCATGACATATGATTCCCTGTGTTTTTTCATACCCTGCCGCAGTGCAAGTAGAACCTAAAGCAATCCTGTCGGATTTCTTTTTAACGGTTCATCAATGCAAGCAACCCTGAACTTGTTTCAGGGTCTCACCAATGATTTATAAAAAAGATAATTGGTGAGATGCCGAACTAAATTCGGCATGACATATGATTTCTTATTTTTGATTTATCTCTGTCCCTGGCGTTACATTTATAAGAAAATTCTAACCGCAGATAAACGCTGATGCACGCAGATGATTAATAATATCCGCGTTTATCTGCGTGAATCTGCGGTTTGTTATTAATACAACCAATTATCTCTGTCCCCAGTTTTGTGCACTTTATTTCGGTAAGATGCCGAACTAAATTCGGCATGACAAATGGATGGGCAAAAAAAAGATGCCTCAGAAAGGCATCTTTTTTATAAAACTTAAAGTTTATCAATCAGCATTGAACATTTTCCAGAAGGAATTGGTAATGTCTTTTTCTTCTGATCAAGAATATTGATTGTAAAGTAATAAAGTTTTTCACTTTCCATCTGAATTTCCCATCCACGGTTACTTTTATTACTTAAAATTGTAATAAGGTTTCGTTTAAGGGAAAGGTTTTCAATTCCCATAATTTCAAGATTTGGAATAATCCAGTCTACAGTTTTTCTTGGAAGACTAATAGAAAGTCCAATAACATTTTCAATCATTAATGCAACTGTAGAAAGACCAGCTGTAATAAGGTAATGCTTTCTTGGGAAAAGAGGATCAGAATCCATTACAGGGCGTCCTTCTCCATTTGGAAGATATGCTTCCCATAAATCACCTGGTTCTTTATTTTCATTTGGCATAAGACCTTCAAGAACAAAATACAAATGGCGGATTGCACATTCTCTGGCAAGTTCATATTCGCCGTATTTTTCAAGACCTTTGATTACCATAAAATTGAATGCAGGATTTACACTTCCGCAGTATCCGTTTCCTTTTTCGCTGAAGTTTGGATCATCCGCACTTAAAGTTGGGAAAGGATGTTCTGTACCAAAGGAATCAGGATTATTTAAATGTTCTACAAGTCGGTCTGCTTTATCAGCATTTGGAATTTCTGCAAGCATTGTCCAATAGCAGGCAATTGTTTTTGTAGAAAGTTTTTCAGCATTTTTATCAAGATCATAATAAAAACCTGTATTATTATTCCACATAAGAGAATTAATTCTTGTTTTAATAGAAAAATATAATCTTCTATATTGGAAACTTAATTCTTTATCGTTAAGAATATCACCTAATGCAGACATGTAAGAAGCATTGATTGCCATACATGCATTAAAATCAACAGGGTAAACTGCATCTTTTCTAGGAGAATTTGTCATTCCGCTTACTGATGCAGGAATAGCATAAAGCCCATTTTCCTGTTTAAATGTTGTATCGAGCCATGTCATATATTTCTGAAGATATGGCATTATTTCTTTAATTCTTTTTTTATTAGCAGATTTGTGATAAAGGTTGAATTCTGCCCATGCAAATAAAGGTAATCCAACGCCATCTGGATTTTCAGAATCAATTATTGGCTGATTGTTTGAAACATCATATTTGTAGCGAATAGCTCCGTTTTCTTCTTGCTGAGAGTAGAAATAATCAATATTTTTACATGCATCAAAATTTCTATTCGAATATACAAGAAAGAAAGAAGAGAATATAGATTCAAACTGATTTATAATTCTTTTGTTGTTTTCCGGATAAAGAAACAGTCCGTCATTATCCTGGTCTCCAGTTTCAGGATTTACCCAAAGAGAGGAAATCCAAGACCATGTTTTACCATAAATATCTACAAAATCCTGATCATAAAAATGGATTTGTGGAAAATCGTGCTTATTCACAAGAACTCCTAATCAATAAAAACTTATTTAAATCGGCTTTTACAAAACATAGTATATCACAAATTTATTAAAACGTGAAAAAAATATTAGATATTTTAATTATTTTAATAAAAAAGTCTAGGTGACTATCTTTGAAAATAGAAAAAAAACAGCTTATTCAAATAATTTAATAATTTTTTTTAAAAAAATGTAACAAATTTTATAAATATGTCTTTATTTTATTGAAGATTGTTAATTTTCAACATAAAGGTCGGTAATTTTTCTTAGAAAAGAAAATTAAGTAAAAAATTTTCTTGTGTTTTAGAAATTTTACCTTATAATTTAATTAATTCATGCTATTTAATAAATTAGGAGGTTAAAAAAGTATGAAAAAATTAGTTATGGCTACAGCTATGTTAGCTGCAATGGCTGCATCAGTATTCGCTGTTGCACACCCAAGAACTTACAAACTTGATCTTGCAGATTCAGGAGCAACTTGTTCAATCGCATTCAACTCGTATGGACCAAACTATCAGGGTACACCAGATTTCACAAAATTCATGAAAGCTGACAAACCTATGAAAGGTGATACTTTCGAAGTACACTTAAAGTTTAAGTCTAATATTGATTTACCACTTCTCTTGGTAAGTGTTGTTGATACATCACCACAGGCAAACTACTGGACACTTCTTACAGAAAATCAGCAGATTGAAGGTATTAAAGCTAACCAGGTAGTTGATAAAGTATTAACTTTCCCAGCTATCGCTGCTTGTAAAGGTCAGGTAAAACTCTGTTTACAGTATGACAACGCTGATCAGGATACAGCTGCTTTCCCATTAGTTAAGAAAGGTGCTAAATTAACAACAATGAAAACAGTTGGAACAACAGATACTTCTAAAGAAGTTGTAGTTAGAAAAACTCCAAAAACATGGAATGTAAACCTTTCTAAATACGCTGCTTTCCTTGAAGTAAAAACAAACCATCCATGGGTAAATGGTGCTCAGGATATGTCTGTTATTTCTAACTACGAAACAGTTGCTGAAATTTCAAAAGCATTCGACAATGGTCGTTCACTCCCAATCAAGGGTGATACATTAATCATTACATATCGTGCTTCATCAAATGCTGATATCGATACATTGTACGTAGATGTTATTGAAAATACAGAAGCTGTAGGTTGGTGGGCTGTTCTTTCTGAAGGTGGACCTCAGGAATTCGCAAAAGACATCAAGAAAGGTGTTCCATTTGATGCAAAAGCTACATTTAAGTTAGCTAAAGGTGCTACAGATGGTATCTCATTACAGATTTTCTATGATGTTGGAGCTTCAAAAGGTCCTTCAATCTTGAAATATGCTAAATAATTAGATATTAAATAGCAAATGAAAAAGCCTGCTGAGTTTCAGCAGGCTTTTTTTATGGTCTAATACAAACTACAAAAACATCAAAGTAAAAGTCTTAATCGAATTGTACTTTGGCTCAATCTATATAAATCAAAATTAGTTTAATGCTAAATCACCGTCTTTTATCCAGCCGATTTTTCTAAATAACATTCCAAAAAGCCAGCATAAAACAGCAGGAAGAACAAAACAAACCAAGAGCAAACCTACCCAGTCCATAACACCAGGATTAATTGCTGCTGCTCCATTTGTTATTGCTGCTTCTGAAGGTGAATACCAGCCGCTTATTACACCAATTTGTCCAACAAGTCCACAAGTTCCCATTCCAGAAGAAACTGCTGCACCGTTCATTTCCATTTTGAAAATACAAGTTGCAATTGGACCTGTTATAATTGAAGTAAGAATAGCAGGAATCCAGATTTTAGGGTTTTTTATAATATTTGGCATCTGAAGCATTGAAGTTCCTAATCCCTGTGAAACTAAACCTCCAAATTTGTTTTCCTTAAAACTTAATACAGCAAAACCTACCATTTGAGCACAACATCCGGCAACAGCAGCTCCACCTGCCAATCCTGTTAATCCTAAGGCTGCACAAATTGCGGCGGAACTGATTGGTAAAGTTAATGCAATTCCAACTACAGCACTTACAATCATACCCATAATAAATGGATGTAAATTTGTTGCCCACATAATAAGGTTTCCAACCCAGCTTGCAGCAATACCAATATATTTTGCTGTTAAAACTGTTAATAAAGCCCCGGAAAGAATTGTAACTAAAGGAGTTACAAGAATATCAACTTTTGTTTTTTTGCTTACAAGTCTTCCTAATTCTGCAGCAATAATTGCTATTACAAGAACTGCAAGAGGACCGCCTGCTCCTCCTGTTACATTTGCAGCCGCACCAATTGCAGCTAAAGAAAAAAGAACCAGTGCTGGAACTTGCATTGCAAATCCAATACCAATTGCCATTGCAGCTCCTACAACATGTGCTTCTGTTGCAAAGTTTCCTGCATCAACAAAAAACTGAAAGAACACATTTTGATTTAAGCGAAGCAACTGCTGTCCAATAGTTTTTATGATTGTTCCTGTTAAAAGAGAAGCAAACAATCCCTGTGCCATACCAGACATGGCATCAATTAAATAGCGCTTTACGTATTTATTCATACGAGCCCTCCTGAAAAATGAGAAAATAAAAATTTTGATTGTTAAATTACTTGGAAGATGTTGATACGCGGCGCACCTTGGCATCACCGGTAATGCAGGACTCTATGGACTCTAGCTCTAGTTCATCCCAAACGTAAAGTTAAGTACGATTTTATAAAAAAAAACAGACAATGTCAAAAGCATGATTTTTTTAACATTTTTCAAAAAAAAGCGGGTCCCAGTAACGAAAAAAAACCAAGGTATCCTCCCACGTATTCAGAAATCCCTAGACGGCATAAACCGTTAGTGATTTCTTCCGCGGGCGCCCCCCTTAGTTCTTTTTTCTACGTCCCACTTTTTTCACATTGATTAAAATTATGCTTTTTTATAAATGCTAAGAAAAACGGTAGCTTTTTCATTTTCTTAACGTTTTTTTTGTATTATATTTAAAATTACATTTTATTATTTCGGAGGCAATCGTATGATAGAAGTTTCCCACGTTTCCCGAAACTTTGGGACTTTCCGTGCGGTAAATGATGTTAGTTTTTCTATTCCAACCGGGCAGATTGTTGGTTTACTTGGACCAAATGGAGCTGGAAAAACAACAACAATGAGGATGATAACAGGTTTTCTTGCTCCTTCAGAAGGAAAAATTTTAATTGATGGAATTGATGTTGCAGAAAATCCTGTAGAAACTAAAAAGAAAATTGGATATATGCCAGAATCAGCTCCTCTTTATGGAGATATGATTGTTGCAGATTATCTTAAATACATTGCAGAAATTCATAATCAGAATCCAGAAGAAAAAATCCCGCTTTTATGTAAAGAATGTGGGCTTAAAGAAGTAATGAGCAAAAATATAAATGAACTTTCCAGAGGTAACCGTCAGAGAGTTGCTTTGGCTCATGCTTTAATGAATGATCCTGAAATCCTTATTCTTGATGAACCAACGTCTGGTCTTGATCCAAATCAAGTTGAAGATGTTAGAGCAATTATTCGGGAAATAGGAAAAACCCGTACAGTTATTATTTCAACTCATATCCTTAGTGAAGTAGAAACAATGTGCAGCCACGTAATCATTATTTCAGGTGGAAAAGTTGTTGCTGATAATCCAACTGAAGAATTACGGGAACGTTTTGGAAATGACAATTCAATTCTTATTACAATAGATAAAAAGGATGAAGAAAAATTATCTTCGGCTGTAAAGGAAATTAAATCTGTTGATTCTGTAAAGGTTTTATCATCAGAAAATCAGGGAGATTCAAATTTAATAACTGCAGTAATTTCTGTAAAAGGTTCGGAAGAAATTCGTCCTGAAATTGCAAAAAAAATTATTGAAAAGGGTATTAATCTTTACGGAATGTCAGTTCAGAAAAACAGTCTTGAAGATGTATTCCATGCTCTTACAACAGAAAAATCAGAGGTAAAAAATGACTAATACTTCTAAAACTACCAAAAAAAATCATCCTTCTTTCATCATTATGAAAAGGGAATTAAAATCTTATTTTTCAGGTCCAATTCCTTATATTGTAACTGGATTGTTTCTTATAATCGCAGGAATTATGTTCTTTTCTACTTTTTTCTTTCAGGATAGAGCAGAATTAAGAAACTATTTTACAATGCTTCCACTTCTTCTTGCATTTTTTATTCCAGCAATTACAATGCGACTTTTCTCGGAAGAAAAACGCAGCGGTTCTTTTGAAACTTTAATGACTTTACCAGTAACAGAGTTAAATGTTGTTTTAGGAAAATATCTTGCTTCATTTATTGGCACTTTAATTATGATTGCACCAACATTATTTTATGTAATTGCAGTTTTTATTTGTGGTTCTCCTGATATTGGACCAATAATCGGAGGATTTCTCGGAGCAATTTTCCTTAGTGCAAGTTATACATCAATAGGACTCTTTGCTTCTTCGGTTACTAAAAATCAGATTATTGCTTTCTTTATAGGATTCATTATTTGTATTGTTCTTACAATGTTAAGCAGTTTCCTGTTTTTGTTGCCTGGTCCTTTAGTAAATTTCTTCTCTTATCTTTGTGCAGATATTCATTTTGAATCTATTTCCAAAGGTATTATTGATACAAGAGATATTATTTACTTTGTTTCAGTTACAGCTTTCTTTCTGGTATTGACTGTAAAAACTCAGAAAAAGGCAAGAAAGTAAAAAGGGAGGTGCAGTATGAAAAAAATTATTAACTGGTTTAAAAGTTCATCCAGCGACTTTGTTTTGTTTTTAATTCTGCTGGTTTTAGTAAATATTGCTGGTTTTAATGCATTTAAGCGTTTCGATTTAACTGAACCAAAATCTTATTCTTTATCACAGGCAAGCCGTAATCTTGTAAAAAACCTTGAAGAACCACTTTCAGTTCGAGTTTTTTTTGACAAGAATCTTCCTGCTCCATATAACAGTGTTGCTCAGTATGTAGAAGATTTTCTTAATGAATATAAATCTGCTGCCAACAACAATTTTACTGTTACATCAATGGATATGAACAAGGAAGAAAATATTGAATTAGCTTCAGATTTCAACCTTAGACAGATTCAGATTCAGGAATTTAAAGATAATGAAGTTGGTTTTAAACAGGTTTACATGGGACTTGTTATTGCTTACGGTGATCTTGTAGAAAAAATTGATCCTATTACAACTGCCGATGGTTTTGAGTATTCCTTTACATCAACAATTTCAAAAATGATGAATACTTCTGATTCTTTATCTGTTCTTAAAGGTGATGATAAAATTTCTATCCGTGTAATTGTAACTGATTCTTTAAGAAAACTTGGTATTCAGGGTTGTGAACAGATTGAAACTGTTGTAAGTCAGGCTTTTGCAAATATTAATAAACAGAAACAGGACAAACTTAAACTTGAAATTGTTCGTCCAAATCCAATAGAAGCACAGCAGCTTATTGAAAAATATGGGGTTCAGGGAATTTATTACGAAACTGAAGATGGAAACTCAGAAATTGGCGCATTTGGTGTTGTAGTTGAATATGGAGATAATTTTAAGGTTCTTCCAGTTTTAGTTCAGCAGTCATTCTTTGGATATGCAGTTTCTGGTTATGATGTTCTTGAAGATTCAATTAACGAAAGCATTCAAAGTTTAATGTCTAAATCTACTCCTGTTGGTTATATTACTGGAAATGGTGAAATCAATATTGATGATGAACGAAGCGGTAAAACATTTGGTTCTATGCTTTCTTCAATGTATGAACTTCAGCAGTTAAATCTTATTACTCAGGATATTCCTTCTAATATTAATTCAATTATTATTAATGGTCCAAAATATGAATTCTCAGAAATTGAACTTTATAGAATTGACCAGTTTATAATGCGTGGTGGAAATGTAATGATATTTATTGATGGTCTTATTGAAAATTCAGATCGTCAGAGTTATTACCAGGGTGGACCGGACAGACTCGAAAATCCAAGTGATCTTGATAAGTTACTGGAAAGCTATGGTATAAAACGAGAAATGAATATTGTTATGGATACAAATTGTTTTGAAAACGTTACCCAGCAGTACGGAAAAATCAACATGTACTGGGCACCAATGCTTCAGAAAGAACAGCTTCAGCCAAAACATCCAGTTACTAATAATCTTGGTTATGTTCTTTTCGTAAACGCAGGTTCTTTAGATGTTGAATCTGCAATTAATAATCCAGATGTAAATGTAACAGTGCTTGCAAAATCTTCTGAAAATTCCTGGACAGAGGGTAGTGATGTTGTAATTCATCCTTTAACTGTAAATCCTCCTGCAGATACAAGCCTGATGAAATCTGAAAATCTTGCAGTTCTTCTTGAAGGAAAATTCAAGAGTGCTTTTGATAAGGCACCAGTATTTGATATCCCTGGAGTTGAAAAAACAGAAGTTAAATTCGAAGCAAAAAATCATATTTCGGAAAGCAGACTTCCTGGAAAAATCTTTGTAGCCGGAACCTCTGAAATCACAACATACAGTGTACTTGGTTCTGCTGTAGATCCAATTGGAAATCCTGTTCAGGTAATGGAAGCAAATCTTGTAGATTACATGAATGGAAATGAAGATTTGTGTATCATGCGTTCAAAAGGTCTTTCTGTAAATACTATAACAATTAAAAATCAGGTATTTGCAAAAATCATTCAGTATTTCAACGAATTTGGTTTAACTGTTCTTGTTGCATTAGCAGGTCTTTTAGTATGGCGATTAAGAAGCAGAAGAAAAGCCCGCATTAATTCTTTGTATAATCCAGATGATCAGAGAACTATTGAAAAGAAATCAAAAAAATCTGAAAAAAAAGGAGAATAGTATATGACTAAACGAAAGATTTTTTTAATTGCCGCTGATGTTATTCTTTTATGTGTATGTATTTTTCAATGGGTTTTAGGTTCAAGAAATAATATTAAAAATTTTGTTTTGTCAGAAACTCCAGATGAAATTATTATCACAAATCCAGAAGAAACTATTTCTATTGTTCAGTCTGGTGATGAATGGTTTGTTGGTGAGTTAAAATATCCTGCAAGTAAAAGTGTAGTTGATTCTTTAATTTCAGGTTTGTCTTCAATAAAAGCTTTGGATAAAGTTGGAGACGCTTCTAAAGAATCAGCACTTGTAAAATATGATCTGGATGCTGAAAAAAGAATCTGTGTAGAAGCAAAGAAAAATGGAACTATAATAAGAACCCTTTATCTTGGAAAAGAAGCAGCTGCCGGATCTCAGTGTTATGCTACAATTGACCAGGGTAAAAATATTTACATTCTTTCTGGAAATGCCCGTCTTACTTTTGATAAAACAATTGCAAGAATCAGAAGTAATGGAGTTATTGATTTAGATAAATCTTTAATTACTTCTGTAACTCTGGCTCCTGTTGATGGTGATTCCTGGACTCTTTCAAGAACTAACAATGGTACAGATTTTACTTATGCAATTTCTGGTGCTGATGTTGAACTTGATACTCAAAAAGCTGCCGATTTTATTGAAAGTTTCTGTGCATTAACAACAAATAACTGGTATGGTGAAAAAACAGATTTAGGTGGACAGAAAAAAGTTGATGTAACAATTATCTGTGACGGAAAAACTGTTACTCTTGAAGTTTATGAAATTCCTGGAACTGAAGAATCTCAGAATTTACCATTGTATTATGGAAATTCCAGCGAAACTCCATATACTTTCAATATTGGAAATTATTCTGCTGCCAGATACCTTTCTAAACCAGAAGAGATTGCAAAATGATTCAATTAGTAGCATTTTTAGGAAATTATGGTAAAGATTACGAAAAAACTCGTCATAATGTGGCCTGGTATTTTGAAGATTCTTTACCATTTGCCAATAAATTAAGCTGGCAAAAAAAATTTAAAGGACAATTTGCTTCATGTACTCCACAGGAATTGGCTCAGTGGGCTTGTGATGAAAAAATCTGTTCAAAAAAAGACGGTTCTCCGGTAATTGTTCCAGAAGAAGCTCCTTCTCATATTTATTTTTTAAAACCAGAAACTTATATGAATCTTTCAGGAGAAGCAATTATTGAAGTTGTTAATTTTTATAAATTAAAACCTGAAAACGTTCTTGTAATTCATGATGAACTGGAACTGGCACCTGGTTTTGTAAGTTTCAAATGGTCTGGAGGATTAGGAGGTCATAATGGTTTGCGTTCAACAAAAGCTGTTTTAAATACTCCTGATTTCTGGCGAATTCGTTTTGGAATTGGCCGTCCGGATCACAGTGATATTGCAGGTTACGTACTAAGCCGGTTTACTGCAGAAGAACAGGCAATTCTTATGAATGTTTTTTCACAGTCAAATCTTCTTTTGGTTAAGGCTCTTCTTTCTTCTGATCCAATGAAATTAATTCAAAGCTGGGGAAAAAAGAATTTAATTTAAAGAAAATAATAATCAATTTTATATTTGTTTTTTGGAAATTCCGGTTGTATAATATATATAGATGATTAATTCATCGGCTTCACCTTTTTGGTGAGAAAATTTTTACAACTGGGGTTTTTGCTTACGTAAAATACTTCAGACAAGGAGATTATTATGACACCTTCTATTACTGCAGTTGGATTCAACTTAACTGAGGCAAATTCAGATTTATTAAATAAAAAACTTGAGAGAATTTCATATGCAAATGATTTAATCGTTGATTTACTTGTTCACGTTAAATATTCAAAAAACTTTGCTGTTGAAGCTACTGTAAACTTCAAATGGGGCGCACAGGCTCATGTTTCTGCAGAAGATGATGATTATGCAGTTGCAGTTAATAAAATGATTGATACTTTGGATAACAAAGTTAAAAAGGAAAAAGATAAGTATCAGCAGAGATAATTCTGTTCTGAATTAAATAAAGGCTGTTCTGGAAAGTGATTTTTTTCATTTTTTCAGACAGCCTTTTTTATTAAGATGTTACTTCAAAATCTGTTATTGATAAAATACACTATTATGTGTATAGTAAAGTCGTATGGCTGTAAAAAAATTTACTGTTCTTGATCTGCTAAATTTAAATCTTTCTGGGCATGATACTCTGGATATGAAGTGTATAGCCGGTAGACGAGGTTTACCAAGGGCTATTACTATTGCAGAGATTAATCGACCAGGCTTAGCTCTTTGTGGTTTCTACGAAGGTTTTGCAAATAATCGTGTTCAGCTTTTTGGTCGTGGAGAAACAGCCTATTTAAACAAACTTATTAATGAAAATCAAACAGATACATTAATCATTTTTTTTGAAAACAATATTCCTTGCTGTGTTTTTACTTATGGACTTGAACCTCCAGCTCAGTTTCTGGAATTAGCAGAAAAATATAGTTGCCCGGTTTTACAGACAACCCATCCTTCAACAGAATTTTCAAACAGAATTATTCGTGTATTCTCAAATATTTTTGCTCCCAAACAAACTGTTCACGGCGTTTTAGTAGAAGTTTACGGTATTGGAATTTTACTTACAGGTCACTCTGGAGTTGGAAAAAGTGAAACAGCCCTGGAACTGGTTGAACGTGGACATCGTCTTGTTGCTGATGATATTATTGAAATACGTTGTGTAAACGGAAATACTTTACTTGGTCGTGGTGCCAATTCAACAATCAGTCACCATATGGAAATCAGAGGTTTAGGAATTATTAATATTTCTCAATTGTACGGAGTAGGTGCAATCCGTAACCAGAAAGAGGTTCAGCTTGTTGTACAATTGGAAGACTGGGATTCTGGAAAAGCTTACGACAGACTTGGTACCGAACAGAAATACAGTGAAATTCTTGGAGTAAAAGTTCCAAAAATTGAAATTCCTGTAAAACCTGGCCGTAACCTCCCAATTATTCTTGAAGCAGCATCAATGAATGAACGCTTAAAAGATATGGGTTATAACTCTGCAAAAGATTTTAACCAGAATGTATTAAAATGGATTGAAACAGGAAATGCCAAAGCTGCCTATTACAGCAATGACGATTCCTACTAAAAAAATAAACTTGTAAAAAATTTAAAAAGGAAATATTTATGGTAGAAAAAATTTTAACAGTACAGAACAGAGCCGGAATTCACGCTCGTCCAGCCGCAATCATTGCCCAAACAGCCAATCGTTTTGAAAGTGAAGTAATCTTGCAAAAAGACGATGCCACAGTTAATGCCAAATCAATTATGGGTGTAATTGCCATGGGTGCCGGTTACAATACCACAATGACTCTCCAGGTAACCGGTCCCGATGAATCAGAAGCCGCTTCCGTTATAGAAGAATTGTTCAATAGTAAGTTCGAGGAAGAGTAATTAAAAAGCGAGCAGTGGCGCAGCTTTTTAATTACGTGTAAAAAGGAAAAAATGCGGAGCATTTTTGACAAACAGAAATAAAAAAAAGCGAGCAGTGGCGCAGCTTTTTAATTACGTGTAAAAAGGAAAAAATGCGGAGCATTTTTGACAAACAGAAATAAAAAAAAGCGAGCAGTGGCGCAGCTTTTTAATTACGTGTAAAAAGGAAAAAAGCTGACAGGGACATAGTCCAGAGGAATTTTATGAAACAGATTACAGACAGACAGAAAGAAGTATTAACATTTATTTCTAACTTCACTGAGGATAATTCATTTCCTCCAACAGTTCGTGAAATCAGTGACCATTTTGGTATTTCTCTCCGTGCAGTTCAGGATCACATTACTGCATTACAGAAAAAAGGATTTTTATCCCAGTGTCAGAAACGTTCCCGTTCTTTCAAAGTATTGTCAGATCTTCGTGAAAAGGAACCAAAACTTTTTGTAGGTAAAGTTCCTCTTCTTGGAACCGTTGCTGCAGGAAAACCTTTACTTTCCGAAGAAAATCTTGATGGTTATGTAAATCTTACAGAACCTTTTGTTAAACCAGGAAAAAGTTATTTTGCATTAAGAGTAAGAGGCTTAAGTATGGTAAATGCTGGAATTCTTGATGGAGATCTGGCAGTTATTGAACAGGCAAATTCAGCAGTAGATGGACAGATTATTGTTGCCGTTATTGATGATGCAATTACTCTTAAAAGATACTATAAAGAAGCTACCAGAGTTCGTTTACAGCCTGAGAATCCTGATTTTAAGGCAATTTATTGTCAGGATGTAAGAATTGTGGGAATTTTATCAAATATTGTGAGAACATACTAAAATCCCATGAAAATCCCAGTTTTTTTATATACCGGCCCAGAATTCGGAAAAAGAAATGATGCAGTAGATGCAGCAAAAAAGAATTTCCAGAAAGAATTCGGTCAGTTAGATGAACATCTTTTTTATCTCCAGGAAACTCCTTTTAGCGAAGTAATGACTATTCTTCAAAGCGGAACTCTATTTTCAAATGGAGTTTGTGTTGTTTGCAAAGGGGTAGAACTGTTAAAGAAAAAAGAAGATATTCAGATGCTGGAAAACTGGATAAAAAATCCTTCTCAATCTGCCGGTTTAATTTTAGTTTCCGATGAAATTTCAGTTGATAATAAACTGGAAAAAATCATTCCAGAAGCAAATAAGAAAAAATTCTGGGAAATGTTTGAATCAGAACGTCTTCCTTGGGTAAAAAGTTTCTTTAATCAGAATCAGTTGAATATAGAAACCGATGCTGCAGAATTAATTCTGGACATGGTAGAAAATAATACTCTTGCATTAAAAAATGAATGTTCCAGATTTGTAGTTTTGTTTCCTAAAAATACGACAATAACCGCTGATGATGTAGAAAAAGTTCTGGTTCACAATAGAGAAGAAAATCCTTTTACTTTATTTAACGCCATTGCTGATTCTGATTCACCTGCAGAAAAACGTTTTGAATCTGGTGTAGAAATTCTTCAGAAAATCCGTCTTTCAAAAGATAATTCTTCTGTAGTTATTATTGCTGGATTATCTTCTTGTTTCAGAAGACTTGTAGACTGGCATAATATTAATAAAGATTATTACGGTGCAGATGAAACTACCCTTAAGCAAAATGGATTTGCAAGTAAACCAATGAGAACTCAATATAGAAAAGCTGCAAAAATCTGGACAACAGGTCAGGCTACAGCTATTCTTGCAGTTTTAGCATCTACAGACATGGAAATTCGTTCCAGTGGTAAAACAATGGAAGATGTTCTTCTGTATAAAATGCTTTATGAAATTGTAGTAAAAAAAGGTGCTTCTATTTCTGTTGCTGAATATTAATTCTATTCAATTTCAATTCTGTTAAGTAAATCTTTTAAAGCAATCAATTCTTCTTTAGAAAAAGTTGAACCTTTGCCCATTTTCTGATGATCAGGAGACCAGCTTCTTAAATCATATTTTGCAGGTCTGCCACCCCAGGAAACCAGATTTAATTCCAGATTCCAGCCGCCTTTTCCGTCTGCTACAGTTCCGATATTTTTTTCAATACTAAAAGAAAAATCATCTGCCATAAAAGCCTCCATTTACAATTTTAAGTCTAAAACTATAAAAATTCCAAAAAATTCATTAAAATTCTGGTTAAAAATCGTAGTATTTAGTACATCTAAATAAAAATTCATTGTAAGATTTATTTTTATACAGTAATATTATTATATATTAGAATGTGAGGACTGTTATGAAAAAATTTGTTCTTAGTTTACTCGCAGTGTTATGTATTGCGTCTTTAATTTCCTGTGGTGAAGATCCACAAGTTGAAGATCCTGATACACCACCTGTAGAAGCTCCTATAGTTGAGCCAGACAAACCAGATGAGCCAGAAGAGGTTGATAACACTTTAGCACTTGCAACTCTTGATAAAGCAAGACAGGCTGCACTTGATATTGGAGCAGAAACAAAAGCTGCTGATCAGTTAAAAGCAATTGATGCTTTGTATGATTCTATAAAAGCAAAAGCAGAAACAAAAGTTGATGTTTCTAAAGATTCTCAGGATGTTACAAACCGATATTTAGCTCTTGCTGCATATATTAATGCAAAAGAAACCAAAGAAAAGGTTGATCAGACTGAAAAAGCATCTATAGCACAGCAGTTATATGATCAGGGTTGTACAGCTCTTGATGAAGCTGATGCTTTATTTGCAAATCCTGAGGCAACTGGAAAACAAATTCTTGAAAAAGCAACAAAAGCATCTGCAAACTTTAACGCAGTTCTTCTTGCTATTTCTAAGAAAGCTGCCAGAGACCAGAAAACATCTGCTTTAGATTCAAAGAAAAATGCTGAATCTGTAAAAGCACAGGTTTCAATGAAAGATAAATACAACGAAGCTGTTGCACTTGTAAGAAAAGGTGATCAGTTATATGCAACTCAGGATCCTTTAAAAGCTTTAGATAATTACAAAGCTGCAGGTGAAATATTTGAACAGCTCTATGTTGAAGTTTCAGAAAAACGTGCTGCTGCATTAAAAGCAATTGAAGAAGCTAAAAAAGCTGTAGAAGAAAGTTCAAATGTTGCTGCTTCTGCCGATGCTGAAAAACCAATTACAGCTCCTGTAGAAGGAATTGAAGAAGAAGGCACAGTACTTTTGGAAGAAGATACTTATGAAGATCCAGCTGCTTCTACTGTAGAACTTTCTGAAGATGTAGAAGATCCTTTAAGAGATGCAATTGATCAGATAAAGGAAGATGTTAAAGAATCTGTATATCAAGGGGAAAAATAATGAAACGCGTATTTGGATTAATAATTATTTCATTTTTAGCAGGTTCATTATTTGCTGCTAACTTAAGTTATAAAAACAACAGATATCAGAAATTAGCTGATGAATATACAGTAAAAGCTGAACGTGCTATGGATGCTGGTCAGTATGATGATGCTGTTGAATATTCAAGATTAGCTGCTGAAAATGCTGAATTGTCAAAAGCATACATTGCTATGATGCTTGCAAGAGGTGAAGCTGATGAAAATATGTCTGTAGCAAGAAATAAGCTTGCATGGGCAGAAAAAATTGATGCTATGAATACATTCCCAATGGCTTATACAGCTGCTAAAGAAAATCTTGATGCTGCAGAAGCTGCTTATGCTTCAGAAGATTGGGCTAAAGCTGCAGAATTGGCAAAACTTTCAGTTGCATCTTTAGACGGTGTTAGAGAAGTTATTCCACTTCCAGAACTTTACATTGTTCGTCCATGGGCAGAAACAAAAGACTGTTACTGGAATATTTCAGGAAGACCTTATATTTATAACAACCCATTACTCTGGGAAAACCTTTATCAGGCAAATAAAGATAATATGCCAAGACCAAATGATCCTAACTTAATTCATCCTGGTATGAAAATGAAGGTTCCAAGTTTAACTGGTGAATATCGTAAAGGTACATATGATCCTAAAAAAGAATATGAACCATACGGAAGTAACTAATATTTACAATGGTTAAAAAAATAAACCGGCTGTTTCCAGTCGGTTTATTTTTTTTTAACTCAATTAAACTACATTCTATGTTTTAAATACATGAACAATGCAGCTGCCATTAAACCATGAGGAAATTCCTCTGTCCCCATGTTTTTAATTATTTCGTCTTTAGGAACTTCAATATAATTTATAAATTCATCATGATCCAAGTGCTGTGTTCCTGTTGGAATTAAATCTTCTGCAAGAAAAAAATGAATATGATTAGAAAAAAGGGCAGGGTTTGGATTTACAGAACCTAATTTTGTAAGTTTATTGGTTTTAAATCCGGTTTCTTCTTCCAGTTCTCTTCTGGCTGCAGTTTCTGGTTTTTCTCCTGCATCAATAACTCCACCGGGAAATTCTACACTAAGTTTATTTTCACCATGACGCCATTGTTTTACCATTAAAAAATTATTGTCTTTTTCTGCAATTGTTACTACCCAGTCCCGTGCATTCATAACAATGTAATCTCCTGAAACACCAGAAGAAGAAACATTGTGTCTGGAAGTTACATCAAAAACACAGGTGGAAAGAATAGTTTTACATTCACCTTCTGTCCATTTAAGTTTTTCATCATCTTTTGAAAAGTAAGATTTCATATTTTTCCTCTTTTTTTTGACAGATTTTAAAACCAGATTTATTATTATTTAACGCATATATATTGTCAATTATAAATCAGGAGGATGCTATGGCTATAATAACTCTTTCCCGTCAAGTTGGTGCACGAGGTGATGAAGTTGCATTAGAAATTGAAAAAAAATTGGGTTATACATTTATTACAAGAAAAGATGTTGAAAAAAGAATAGTTGAATTAGGTTTTCCTGAGTCAAAAATGCCAAAATATGATGAAAGAAAACCAGGTTTTTTTGCATCAATGGCTAAAGACAGAGATTTATATATAAATTTAACTCATTATGCAATGCTGGAAGCTGCTACAAAAAATAATACAATTTTTATTGGAAGAGGCTCATTTGCATTATTTCATCAGTATGCAAATAATATTTCTGCTAGAATTGTAGCCGATGAAAAAACTCGCATTGACCGTTTAATGCAGGAAAAAGACTGGTCAGAAAAGAAAGCCTTGCAAAGAATAACTGAAAGCGATGCAAATCGTCTTGGATTTCATAAAAACTTTTACAATGTAGATGTATCAAATCCGGAAAACTATCATCTGGTAGTAAATACAGGAGTTTTATCAGATTTGCAGTGTGCAGACTTAATAAGCAGTGTTGTAAAATCAAAAATTACAGAAACTGAAGAAAAAGAAGGAATGAAGAACATAGAAATAATGTTCAAAATTCAGGGCGTAGTAAATAAAATTTTTACAGAAGAACAGGTTAATATTGAGTTCATGCATGCAAATATTGAAGATGGAACAATTGTACTTTATGGAGTTTGCGAATCAATTGCTCTGGTAGAAAAAGCACTTAATGTTTTCCGACGGGAATTGCCAGATTATCCTGTAAAATCGTCGGTAAGTTTAATTCATAATTACAAGAGTTTTCAGTAGCGTTAATAAATAATCTATTTTCTTGACATTTATTTCGTATATTGTGATACTTTAAATATGAAACTTGCAAATAAATTTACTTTTGTACGAATTGTAATAGCACCAGTTTTTCTTTTGCTTTATTACATTCCAATCTGGACAGGTTTGTTTCCTCGTCTTTCAATGTGTATAGCAATTCCTTTGCTAATTTTTGGTGAATTTACAGATTTTTTAGATGGATATTATGCACGCAAATTAAATGATGTAAGCGATTTTGGAAAATTATTTGATCCATTTGCAGATGTTTTCTTACATCTTTCTTCTTTTGTTTGTTATATGTCATCTTATGGTGTTCTGGTAACTGGTTCCGATGGAAATCCTGTATGTTCCGGTTATTTAATTCCAGCTTTGTTTATTCTTGTAATGTGGCGTGAATTTGGTCAGAATTTTTTAAGAATGGTTGCCGCAAAACAAGGAATTGCAATTGGAGCCAGAAAAGGTGGAAAAGTTAAAACCGTTGTTTATATTATCAGCAGTTTCTATGCTCTTTTCCTTGAAACTTTAGTTCGATTTGGTGCTGTTCCAGAATGTTTTGGAATCTTAAAAATGATTCTTACAGGACTTTTTGTAATCTGTATTATTTTAAGTTATGCATCATTTATAGATTATTTAATTCACTTTGGAAAAAATCTAAAATCTGCACAGTAATTAAAATTAAACAAAAAAAACTGCAACTGAATTTCTTCGGCTGCAGTTTTTTATTTAACCTTAGCAGGCTTCAATCATAATTTTTTTAGGAGCTTCAATTGCTTTTTTCTGCATTTGAATTGTCAGAACACCGTTTTTGAAGTTTGCAGTTACAGATTCAGAATCAATGTCCTGTGGTAAGGTAAATGAACGCTGGAATGTACTTAAGCGGCGTTCTTTAAGTAAATATTTCTTTCCTTCTTTTTTAGCTTCTTTTTCGTCTTTTTTCTCAGTTTTTTCCTGATTTACAGATTCAATTGTTAAAACATCTTTGTGAAGTTCAATATTTACATCATTTTCGTTTCGTCCAGGCAATTCCATTTCTAAAGTATAAGAATCTTTGTCTTCCAAAACATCTACACGAGGTGAACTTACAGGTGCATGATAAATAACACTTGGAGTTACATCTGCCATTACGTCGTCAAAAAGTGAATTAAAAAGTGAAAGTTCGTTCATAATAAAACCTCTTAAAAATTAAAATTAATTTGTACTTACTGTACATTAAATATTATGCAATTTTCGTGCCAAGTATAAAGAAAAATAAAAAAAATTAATATTTAGCCCGAATTTTCTTAAAAACAGGGTGTTCCGCACTTCGGTAACCCTCAGCCTCCTCAAAACCAGAGGTTTCTGCGGTGGCCATGGTGCTCCATACCCTGGGGCAAATTGTTCAATCACGATAAAAAGGACTCATTTTAGAAGGAAAATATAAGTAAACTGTGTCAAAAAGTCTCAGCTTATTTATAAAATAATTTTATTTGGGGCGTTGCGGGGTGAAACCCTGCAGGGTGGGTAGGAACCAACGAAGTGGGGCCGCAGGGAGGGGCTCCTCCCTCTTTTTTACTTAAATAATTTTTGCACCAGTTCTTTAATATTCTGAACTTTGTTTGAAGCGTCGGAATCTTCTGGAGTAATAATATTTGTAAATCCAAGATTTTGTGCGGCGTTAATTCTTTGTTTTGCTTTTGTAACCGGTCTGATTTCTCCTGCAAGACTTAATTCACCAAAAACAGCTGTATTTGAACTTACCGGAATATCGGTGCGGGCAGAATAAAGGGCAGCGGCAATAGCACCATCTATTGAACTTTCAGATAATTTAACTCCACCAGCAACATTTACATAAATATCCTGATCTACAAACTTTAGGCCACATCTTTTTTCAATAACGGCTGCAATTCTGGCAACTCTACCTGTATCAATTTTTTCACTGTAAATTCTGGAAATTGAAGCTTTTGCCGGAACTGTAAGAGCCTGTATTTCAACAAGAAAAACTCTTGTGCCTTCAAAAACTGGTGTACATGCAACTCCTGCCGGCTGATTTTCACGACGTTTTGTTAAAAAAAGTGATGAAGGGTCTTGTACAGGAACCAGTCCTTTTGCTGTCATACTGAAAATCCCGATTTCATCTACTGAACCAAAACGGTTTTTCTGTGCATGCAAAAATCTTATATCATCGTTGTTGCGTTCAAAAGAAATAACTGTATCTACCATGTGTTCCAGTGATTTTGGACCGGCAATTGTTCCTTCCTTTGTAACGTGGGCTGTCATTATTAAAACGGAATCCCGTTCTTTTACCCAGGAAATAAATTCATTTGCACAATATTTAAGCTGGTTTACTGTTCCTGGAATTATTCCTGCTTCTGCCGAATAAATTGTTTGGATTGAATCTATTATTACTAAATCTGGTTTTATTGTGTCTAAAGCATCTAAAGTATCTTCAAGACGGTTTGTGCATAATAATTGAATTCCACTACAGTTTATTTCTAGTCTGTCGGCTCTATCTTTTATTTGTGCCGCAGATTCTTCTCCGCTGACATATAAAATTTTTCCGGTGCTTCCTAAGGATTTTGCAGCGCTGGCAGTTGTTTGTAAAAGCAGGGTAGATTTTCCAATTCCAGGTTCGCCTCCTAAAAGGATTGCGGAACGTTTTGTAGCACCGCCGCCTAAAACTCTGTCAAATTCGGAAATTCCTGTAGAAAGTCTTACGTTTTTCTGGGCTTCAATGGTTGAAAGATTTACAGGTTTAGATTTTTCAACTTCTGCAGAACCTCTGCCTGCTGGTGTAACATGATTGTTGTCTATAATGGTTTCTTCTAAAGTATTCCATTCACCGCAAGTCGGACATCTTCCAAGCCATCTTGGTTGACTGTATCCGCAGGAAGAGCATTTGTAAATTATTGAGCCGCTTTTTTTTGCCATTTAGTTTCCTTGTTGTGTTACTACTGTACCTGCTGCAACTGATTCTGTAACCCATGTGTTACCACCAATAATGCAGCCTTTACCAATAATTGTTTTTCCGCCAAGAATTGTTGCTCCTGCATAGATTGTTACATCATCTTCAATTGTAGGGTGTCGTTTTTTATCCTGAAGTTCTTTTTTTACGCTTAAAGCTCCTAGTGTAACACCCTGATATATTTTTACATTTTTACCGATAACGCAGGTTTCTCCAATTACAACGCCAGTTCCATGGTCAATAAAAAATGAATCTCCGATTGTTGCACCCGGATGAATGTCAATTCCTGTTTTTCCATGCACATGTTCACTCATAATTCTTGGAATTAATGGTACACCGTTTGTAAAAAGGAAATTTGCAATTCTATGAACAACAATTGCTTCAAGACCTGGGTATGAAAGAATAACTTCTTCGTTGCTTTTTGCTGCAGGATCTCCATTAAAGGCTGCAATTGTATCCAACTGAATTCTTCTTCGTAATTCTGGAATAGCTTCAATTAAGGCAATACTTGTTTGTTCTGCCAGTTTAAAACAGTGGGAATCCTGGATATTTGATTTATTTCCTTGAGTTTCTGTAATGGTATAAATTAAGGCTTTTTGAATTTCTTTTGTAAGTTTAGAAATAATACTGTTAATTTTCTGACCTGTTACATAACGGATATTTACAGGATCTATTTCTTCTGCAACTCTAAATCCAGGAAAAATAAGGGATTGTATATCAGAAAGGATTGCAACTACATTCTGACGGTTCGGGAAATTTTCTGCATCATTACGATTTATTAATCCGTATTTGTCATAAGAATCTAATATATTATTTACTAAATTATCAATATTCATGGATACCTCATAGAAAGATTATCAAATTCTATCTATAATTTAAATATAAATTGGAAAATTTCAAGAAATTCTTTCTGAATTCTGCTTGAATTTATTGACATTAATTCATTCTTAATTTATATTTCTAAAACGCACGTTTTCTAAAAAGCGTTTAAACTACATGCCCATGTAGCTCAGTTGGTAGAGCACCACATCGGTAATGTGGAGGTCTGCGGTCCGATTCCGCACATGGGCTTATTAGAAAGCATTTATTTATGACTATTTATAGAGTTATTTAGGAGATAAATATGGGAAGCAAGAAAAAGGGTGCTGTAGAAATTATTGCATTACAGTGTACAGAATGTAAGAGAAAGAACTATACTACTTACAAAAACCGTAAAAATATTACTGGTAAATTAGAAAAAAATAAGTATTGTCCTTTCTGCAAAAAAAGTATCTTGCATAAAGAAACAAAAGCTAAATAATAGTTGTTAGCTTATTAAAAATTCATTATAATATTTAAGTCATTTGATTTTTCAGATGATTTTTATATATAGGGCAGTAGTTCAGTTGGTAGAGCAGCGGTCTCCAAAACCGCCTGTCGTGGGTTCAAGTCCTGCCTGCCCTGTTTTTTTTTAACTAAAAATCTATAACAAGGAATTAAGAACAATGGCAAAAGTATTTCAGTTTTTCCGTGAAAGTAGAGCAGAATTAAAGAAGGTTGTATGGCCTACAAAAGGTGATATTTTATCTTCAATCAAGGTTGTAATTATTTCAACAGTTATTATTGCTGTAGTTCTTGGAGCACTTGATATTGGTTTTACAGCAGCATTTAAAGCTTTAATGAATCTTAATTTCTAGGAAGTAAAAATGTCTAGAAGTTGGTATATTCTTTCGGTTTACACTGGTTATGAAGGAAAGGTAGAGAGATCTATTAAAGCTCTTATCGAAAAAGGTGATGTTAGTTCTGAAGTTGTAACTGATGTTCGCGTACCTTTAGAAGAAGTAGTAGAAATTAAAGACGGTAAAAAGAAAGTTCGTAACAATAAATTTTTACCTGGTTATATTATGCTTGAAATGGATCTTCCTGAAATTGGTTGGAAAGATTCATGTGCAAAACTTTACAAGATTCAGGGTGTTACTGGATTTGTTGGTTGTGTAAGCAGAAAAGATCATCCAATTCCAATTTCAAATGACGAAGCAAAAGGACTTTTAATGAAGTCTGGTGCTATTAAAGGTGAAAAACAAGTTCATATCCGTCAGTCATTTAATGTTGGCGATCAGGTTAAAATTACAGACGGTGCTTTTGCTTCATTCACTGGTGTTATTAAAGAAATTAATCTTGAAAAAGAAAAATTAAGTGTAGAAGTTCAGATTTTTGGACGTCCTACACCAGTAGAATTAAGTTTCTTACAGGCTGAAAAAGTATAATAAAATATTTTTATCAGTGCTTTGATCTTTGTCAAAATCAGGCGTTCGTGTCCCAAACATGAACGGTTAATCCTGTTTTTGGGAGAGGTACCGGTCCGTTGGACAGAGGTATCTCGTTAGGTAATTACTTTAAGTAATTCCACACCAATTTTAGGAGATATGAAAAAATGGCTACAAAAAAAGTTACAGCTGTTATTAAATTGCAGTGTCCTGCAGGAGCAGCAACTCCAGCCCCTCCAATCGGTCCAGCTCTCGGACCTCACGGTGTAAGTGCTCCAAAATTTGTTCAGGAATTCAATGACAGAACAAAATCAATGGAAAAAGGATTGGTAATCCCTGTAGTAATTACAGTTTACCAGGACAAATCTTACACATTCATTCTTAAGACTCCTCCAGCAGCAGTTCTTATTAAGAAAGCAACAGGAATTCAGAAAGGAGCAGGTAATCCACTTCTTGATAAAGTTGCAACTCTTTCTAAGAAAGATTTGGAAGAAATCGCTAAGACAAAAATGCCAGATATTAATGCAAATGATATCGAAGCAGCAAAGAAAATTATTGCCGGTACTGCACGCAGTATGGGTGTAGAGGTGGAGCAGTAATATGAAACATGGAAAGAAATATAATGCAGCTGCTGCAAAATATGATCTTACAAAGAAATATGATTTAGCTGCAGCTTGTAAAATGGTTCAGGATATGAAATTTGCTAAATTCGATGAAACAATCGAAGCACATGTTTCACTTCGTCTTGAAAAAAATGCTGTAGTTCGTGATACACTTGTTTTCCCAAATCAGTTCAAAGGAGAAAAGAAAGTTCTCGTATTCTGTAAGGGAGAAAAAGTTCAGGAAGCTTTAGATGCTGGTGCTGCATATGCAGGTGAAGAATACATCGATAAAGTAAAAGATGGATGGTTAGACTTTGATGTTGCAGTAGCTACTCCAGATATGATGAAAGACGTTGGTCGTCTTGGTATGGTTCTTGGTCGTAAAGGTTTAATGCCTAACCCAAAAACTGGTACTGTAACTCCAAACGTTGCTCAGGCAGTTGCTGAACTTAAAAAAGGTCGTACAGAATATCGTGCTGATAAAGCTGGTATTGTTCATATTGCAGTTGGTAAATGTTCAATGGATGCTGGAAAAGTTGTAGAAAATATTGGAACTCTTCTTGCAGAAGTTAATCGTAAAAAACCAGTTGGAAGTGCTGCAGGCTTTGTACAGTCTGTATCAGTAAGTTCATCTATGGGCCCAGGTGTTTGGGTTGATTTCAAGGAAGGTGAATAATGGCAATTAAAGCAAAGAAAATTCAGCCAGCTAAAACTGCTGCAATTGAAGAAGCAAAAAAGACATTTGCTGATTACAACGACTTTATTTTTGCTGATTATCGTGGTCTTACAGTTGAACAGATTACTGCTCTCCGTGATAAACTCCGCGAAAAGAATGCAGTTCTTAAAGTTGTAAAAAATAACTTTGCCCGCATCGCTTTCGAAGATATGAAAGTTGAAAACGTAGCAGACTATCTTAAAGGTCCTACAGTTGTTGCAATGGCAAAAGAAGATTCTAATGAAGTTGCAAAGGTTCTTTATGACTTCACTAAAGAAGCTCCTACTCTTGTAGTAAAAGGTGCTAGTATTGCTAATGAAATCTATGATGCAGCTAAAATCGAAGCTTATTCAAAGGTTCCAG
>JAKSTJ010000027.1 GCA_024402635.1 Treponema sp.
ACGAAAGAATCATTTTATTTTAAAAAAATAAATACTGATATTGGGAATTTTCAAATGATATTTTACTGTGTTACCAGACACCACCCTCAAATTTCCCCTCATGAACTAAACTTCAAACAATTTTTTCAAAGAAAAGCTTCACTCCACAAACTTATATCCAATTCCCCATACTGTAAGAATGTATTCTGGGGAGTCTGGGTTTGTTTCAATCTTTTTACGAAGCTTTCTTATAAATGCCATGATATTGCTTTCATCCAGAAAATATCCTTCCTTCCATACTGCATAATAAATCTGTTCTTTATTTTTATAAACCGCAGGTTGTTTCAACAACCGAGGATTTATAAAATGTTCGCGTGAGCGAACACGTAAATAAGCAAGTTTTGAAAAAACTCGAGACTTAAATTAGGTGATGCCATCTGCATCATCTAATTTAAACGTTCTTTTGTGAAAACTTCGCCACGGTTGGAAGCAAGGAAAAACAAGATGTCAAACTCTTTGGGAGTAAGTGGAACTTCTATTCCGTTTTTTATGACTTTTCTTTCCTTACGATATATTTCAAGGTTTTCTGCACGAATTACATCATCATAGACAAAGCTTTCGGAAGATTCGCAATCCAGAACAAGAGAATTTGTCTGGCCCGTAATGAGTTCTGTAAGTGAGGTTTTCAATTCAGATTTTTCGTTCTCAAGACCGGTAGATTTAACCTCATCCGAGTTTAGACTTTTTATAAGGAAGTCAGCAAGTTCGCTTGAGATTGTGATGTAATCAACTTTCTTTTTCATAAAATGCAAACTCCTTACTTACTGCCGTCATGCTGAACTTGATTCAGCATCCCATTAGATTTAGTGTGAGATCCTGAAACTAGTTCAGGATGACTCTATGATACAAACTTATTGAACAGCCTCCAAACGCTATTCAGTACAAAGTCTTGTTTTTCTTTATGTAGATTTTTTTTGCAACTGTCATAAGTCCCAGATATGATGCTGCAACTGCAAAAAGGAAAATATAGTATTGCGGTGGTAAAAAATAAAGTCCCACAAAATCGCCTAACGGTGTGTAAATCAAGGCGGTAAAAATCAGGATTCCCAAAACCGTTACTATCTGGAAAAGCTTTGACGGACTGCTCTGTACAAATGGAATTTTCTTTGTACGCAAAAGCAGAAGAATTAAAACCTGAGTCCAAAGGGATTCCAGAAACCATCCTGTCTGGAAAATTCTTGCAAATTGATTTTGAGCCTCTAGTGTTAAAGTGTTATAGCTTCCGCCACAGAGTGCCGGGCACATAACAAAATACAAGAACACAAAAGTAATTATATCAAAAAGTGAACTTACAGGGCCAAAGAATCTCATGAATTTTCCAAGACTTCTGCCGGACCATTCCAGAGGTTTTTCACATTCGTCTTCGTCTACATTGTCCCAAGGCAATGAAAGACAGAGAGTGTCATACAAAAGATTCAACAGTAAAAGCTGAAGGGCTGTCATTGGGAAAAAAGGAAGAAGAACTGAAGCCAGCACAATTGAAAAAATATTTCCAAAGTTGGAACTGGCAGTAATTTTTATGTATTTGGTCATGTTCATAAAAGCTTTTCTGCCCTGAACAATTCCTTCTTCCAGCACGTTCAGATCTTTTTTGCCAAGAATAACATTGGAACATTCCTTTAATGCAGCCACAGAATTTTCTACACTGATTCCAGCATCACACTAAGTTATTGCATTTATATCATTAAGTCCGTCACCTAAAAATCCAACAGTGTGGCCATTTTGCTGCAGAATTTTTACGACAAGACTTTTCTGTTCAGGCGTAAGTTCGGCAAAAACTTCTGTAGATTCAACCTTCTGCAAGATTTCATCATCATTAATATTCTGAAGGTCTGTCCCCGTAAGTATATTTTCCGTATTGAGCTTTAGACGGCGACAAATTGACTGTGTAACATTTTTTTTGTCTCCTGAAAGAACCCGCACGCTTATGTTCTTTGCCTTGAGTCTTTCAATAGCACTTAATGCACTTTGCTTTGGAGCATCAAAAAAGGCAAGAAAGCCCAGCAATGTCAGATTGTTTTCATCTTCACTTGTGATTTCTGAAGCCGAGAATTTTTTACAGGCAATAGCAACAATTTTCATTCCGTCACCAGCCATCTCGCCAGTCATTTCCAAAGCCATTTTATAACAATCTTCATCAAAAACCGAGACTTCATTTTTATATTCAAAGAAGGAACATCTGTTTAAGATTTCTTCCACACCGCCTTTTACTATCAAAAGCTTTTCTTTCGTTTTATCACTTGGCTGCACCAAGACACTTGCAATTTTACGCTGATAATCAAATGGAAGGGAATCGATTTTTTTGTATTCTGCTTCAAGTTTTTTATCATCAAAACTATCCCATTCCTTCACGGCAAGAACACCTGAGTCCAAATGATTTTTTACACCAGAATGATAAAAGCTGTTCAAATAGGCATATTCAAGAACAGTTTTGTTTTCGTTTCCAAAAATGTCCATGTAATATTCAAGAAGGATTTTGTCTTCCGTAAGAGTTCCAGTTTTATCCACACAAAGAACATCAAGGCTCGCAAAACTCTGCATGGCATCAATATTTTTTACGATTGTCTGCTTCTTTCCCATAACAGCGGAGCCGTGAGCAAGACAGGCATTAACTACCATAGGAAGCATTTCTGGAATCAGACCCACACCAACCGAAAGTGCAAACAAAAAGGAACGAAGAAAATCCCCCTTTGTAGTAAAGCTGATTGCAAAAACAAGTGGAATTAGAATAACCGCAAACCGAAGAAGAACTTTTGCAATGGAAGAAGCCCCTCTGTCAAAGGATTGATTTTTATGTACAGAAGTAAAAAGTTTCCTTTCTTCATTTTTCTGATTTTCAACAATTCCTTCAGCTTTTCCCCCAACTACAATGGAACCTGCACGGCAAATATCTCCTGTAAGTTTTTCAAAAATATCGCTTTCGCCGGTAATGGCAGATTCAGAAATATAGAAATCTGATGCAGTGGCAAGTTTTACAGTATCAGGAACTTTTACTCCAGCTTCAAGAAGAATTTTGTCACCAGGTTTTAATTCAGTGCTGGAGGTCTGTCCCCATTGTCCGTCACGCCAGACAGTTACATCAGTTTCCACAAGAGCCGCTAGAAAATCCGCAGTGCGTTTAGATTTCAATTCCTGCACAAGGCGAATCACTGCAGAAACAAGATACATTGTCAAAAGAATTATAAATGTAGAAAAATTTCTTGAAAAATTGGAAGCAAACAATACATCAGTAACAAAGGAAATTGCCGCAAGACTTATGAGAATTATAGAAAACGGATTTACAAAGGATCTCCGCAGAATTGATTTTATGGTCATAAAATGGATTATACCACGGATGATGATGGGAAAATATGGCTAAATTCTTGCGATTTGAGAGGGGAAATAACTTCCGCAATTTTAAATATTATTTCATTTTGCGGAATACACTTTACTTTCTAGTCCGCAAAATAGAAATATTCTTGATAATGCGGAATAAGAATTGTATAATAAACCCATGAAAGTACTGGAAAGAAAGCAATTTTTACAAAAACTGATAAATTCCATAAATACACCTGACATCAAAGTTATTACAGGAATTCGGCGAAGCGGAAAATCGAAACTTTTAGAAATGTTCATTGAATATCTTAAAAATAACATTCCAAACGCAAATATAATTCATATCAATTACAATCTTTTTCAATTTTCAACACTAAAAAATGCCGCTGCACTGAATGAATATGTTGAAAATATGTATTCTCCAGAAAAAGAAAATTTCCTCTTGATTGATGAAGTTCAGCTTTGCAAAGATTTTGAGCAGGCAATAAATTCGTTTCATGCGTCAGAAAAATATCGCATCTACATAACCGGATCAAATGCCTTTTTACTTTCCAACGATCTGGCAACATTGTTTACAGGAAGAACTTTTTCTGTAGAAGTTTTTCCTTTCAGTTTTAAAGAGTTTGTCTCGTATTTTGAATGCCAGGATTTACAGCAGGCCTTTGACCGATTTGCAATGGAAGGCGGGATGTCAGGTTCCTATTTATATGAATCAATTGACGACAAATACAATTACTTAAATGAAGTTTTTGAAACCTTGATTGTCCGCGATATTCAACAGAAATATAAAATAAAAAATGTTTCGCTTTTGGATACATTAAATGATTTTCTTGTGGACAATATTTCGTCGGAAGTTTCAGCTAGGAGCGTCGCAAACACACTTACATCAAAAGGAAGCAAAACAGATGACAAAACAGTTTCATCCTACATCAAATATCTTTGTGCTTCTTACGCATTCTACAAAATCCGCCGCTACGACATAAAAGGAAAAAAATATCTTGCAAGTCAGGACAAATATTACCTTGCAGACCATTCTTTTAAATATGCAAAGCACGGAACTAAAAACCTAGATTACGGAAAAATCTACGAAAACTTAGTTTGCATAGAACTGTTACGCCGCGGTTATGAAGTTTACACAGGAGTTCTTTATCAAAAAGAAATTGATTTTGTAGCCATCAAGCGTGACGAAAAAATCTACATTCAGGTAAGCGATGACATTTCCCGCCCAGAAACAATGGAAAGAGAAACTGCACCACTGTTAAGCATAAAAGATGCTTACCCAAAAATGATAATCGCAAGAACAAAACATTCACAGTATCAATATGAAGGAATTGCGGTTTGGGATATTGCGGAATGGCTGATGAATGTAGCAGAAAAGTAGGATATAATTGAAATATTACCATTAATTTGAAAAATGATTTTGCACACAATATACTGAAACAGAGGTTTAATAATGGATTTGATAGAAACAGGTGTTACACAAGGGTTAATAACATTTAATGAAGATTGTTCAAGAGTTACATATATCACACAAAATAAATCAAGAAATGCTAATAACCCGGAAGAACTGGTTCAATTAGAAACATATTTACAACTAGTTCTTACATATGGATATTCTCCAAACAGAATAAAGATGTTTGTTCCTGTAACTATGGGAAGAGAAATAAAAGAAGCGGATATCATTGTTTATAATGATGATGCATGTTCAGAACCATATATTTTAGTTGAATGTAAAAAGCAAGAAGTTTCAGAAGCAGAATTTACACAAGCGATTGAACAGGCATACAGTTATTCTTATGCATTGCCTGGCAATATAAAATATGTATGGGTAACTTCAAAAATCCGAAACGAGTATTTTAAGTTTGATAAATCAAAGAACTCAAGAAACAGATTACCTGATATTCCTCAATTTGGTGTAGATAAAGTTGCAAATTATAAATATGTATATGATGCAAAGAGTATTCCAGATGAAAAATCAAAACAGAAATTTTTTGACCTGGAAATAATTGAACGTGGAGAACTTACAAGACGATTTAAGCAGGCTCATGATGCATTGTGGGCTGGTGGACAGCTAAATCCTTCTGAAGCTTTTGATGAACTTGATAAGCTTATTTTCTGTAAAGTCTGGGATGAACGAAAAGACAGAAAATCTGGTGAGCCTTATGATTTCCAGATTATTACAGTTTCTGAATCAGAAGAAAAAGATGAGGTAAAAAGACGGCATAAAGAAAATGAAAATCTTTATAAAAGAGTAATGGCACTCTACGAAGAGGGCAGAAAGAAAGATCCTGAAGTTTTCAGAGACAACATTCGTCTTACTCCAGAAAAAATCCGTACTGTTGTTGGGTATCTTGAATCAGTAAATTTAGGGGAAACAGATTTAGACAGCAAAGGACGAGCATTTGAAACATTTATGACTGATTATTTTAGAGGAAACTTCGGACAGTATTTTACTCCTCGTGAAATTGTAGATTTTATCATAAGCGTTCTTCCAATTACAAAAGATTCCAAAGTTTTGGATACTTCATGTGGTTCTGGAGGATTCTTATTGTATGCTTTGGATAAAGTAAGAAGACAAGCAACAGACTTATATCCTGACTATAAAGATGATTATAAAAAATATGATAGATGGTACAAATATTGGCACGATTTTGCTTCAAATAACTTGTACGGAATTGAAATTAATGAGCAGATTTCTCGTGCAGCAAAAATGAATATGATTATTCACGATGATGGTCATACCAATGTTATAACATCTGATGGTCTTTTGAGTGAAAAGCAAATTGAAGAACACACAAAAAATACTGGATTTAAATATAATTCATTTGATTTTATTGTAACAAATCCTCCATTTGGAAGTACTGTCCGCCAGACAGAAAAAGCGTATTTGAAAACATACAAGATGGGAAAAAAAGAAGATGATTGGCTTGCTTTAAAAGCAAAATCTGAAACAGAACTTGAAAGAGACAGCCAGAATACAGAAGTTCTTTTTATTGAACAGGCATATAATTTCCTTAAGCCAAATGGATTTTTGGCAATTGTAATTCCTGATGGAATTTTAACGAACAGCACAATGCAATATGTACGAGAAAATATTGAGAACTGGTTTAGAATTGTTGCAGTAATTTCTATGCCACAGAGTGCATTTACAGCAACTGGAGCAGGTGTAAAAAGTTCTGTTCTATTTTTAAGAAAGTGGGATGAGTCAAATGAAAACTATTTTGAAAATTATAAGAAAAAAATAGAAAAAAATATTCTTGAAGAATATAACTATAAGAAAACTGTTGAAGAGTGGGAACAAGAAAAAAAGGTTTTGCAGAATACAAAACTTGCAGAACTAAAAACTATGATGGGAACATCTGTTCAAGAAATCAAAAAATCTGCTGAGTTCAAAGAATGGAATGCAAATCTTTTAGATGAATACAAGGAAAAAATTGAAAACCTGAAAGAAGAATTGTCAGACAAATACCTTGATTCAAAAAAGAAGGAATTGAAGGATTATCCAATTTTTATGGCCATTGCAGAAAATATCGGTTATGACGCAACAGGCAAGAAAACAGAAATCAATGAATTAACAGACATTGGAATTGAGTTGAAGAGATTTATTGAGGAATTGTAAATGAAATATGATGTAAAACTTACAGGTATAATTGAAGATACTTTTAAAGGTTGTACTTTATTTAGGGGCTATGCTACTTTAAGAACTTTGTATAAATTATCTGAACCAGGCAAATATCAGAGAGAAGAAGAAAAAGAACGTTTGCCGGAGATATTAAACTTTTTGAGTGACTCAAAATTCGTTTTTTTTCCTGAATTGATATTTGCATGGCAGATAGATGAACCTGATTTTTTACAAAAAATAAAATATGAACAGGAACAAGGAACAATTAATTTAAATATTGAAGCTCAGATAAAAAAAGCAAAATTCACTTTTTCAAGAGAGTCTGTAGAAGAAGATCCGACAACAAAAGTTATGAGCATATTTTTATCTAAGCAATTAGTGGATCAGCATCCTTTAAAAAGAATTGATGGAAATCATAGGTTATCTTCCCTAAAAGAAGTATTTGAAGATGAAATAAGTTCTAATACTAAAAATCCCATTTTGAATACTGTTGTTCCTTTTTCAATCTTATTACAGACAGAAAATGAAGAATCTCAAAAGCAGGAAGCTGCCTTTTTCTATCTGATAAATGCAAAATCTAAAGCATTAACAACCGAAGAAAATTTGAAAGCTATTTTGTCAAACAACAATTTTGATTCAATTGAAAAAGAATCACTTTTGGGCTTGAATGAAGAAAAAACTGACATACTCAACAATACTATAGCCTTTATTAAAAACGGAGACTTCAAAGTAATTAAAGATGTATTCAATAATGAAATATATTCAATTAGCAGTAAAATACTAACCCAACTTTTAAATCCAAATCTAGACCAGATAAAAGATTCTATAGAATATATAAATGAGCTTTATGCAAATAATGATATAAATAAAAACTCTTTTCCATTTGTGTATGAGGCTTTAATTATTTATGGAGCAACAAATTCCAAAAAAGATACTAAAAAATTTAATAAATGGCTGGAAGAAACAAAAATTAATGTAACAAGATTTAATGATGTTTCATCTCTATTGAAATCGTATGAAGAAAATTTTAACAAAGTGTTAAATGTTTTTGTTGCAATGCCATATATTTCTCATGCAAGAGTTAATGATTTCAATAAATTATTCAAAGAAGTTCTTGCTGAAATTTCTGATAATAAACCTTATAAATTGCAACTTATTCCTATAATGCGTTTTAGAGGTGAAGCACAAAGAATAGACCAACGACTTATTAAGAAAATTAAAGAATGTGATATTTTCATTGCAGATATTACAGGTTGTAACACTAATGTCATTTTTGAAATTGGATTAGCAGAAGGAAATGGGAAGCCTATTATTTTAATAAATGAAGAAAATGATAGAAAAGAAAAACCATTTGATGAAGCAAAATTGGACACAAAAAAGCAAATCCCTTTTGATATGGATAAAATGCAATGGATTCCATATTCTGCGAGTGGTTATTACAACAGTATAAAAGGAATCATGAAAAATAATATTCCAGAAATTTTAAAAAATAATTTTGGATTAAATACTGAGATTTAGCGAATTTCAGCACATTACATTTAAAGACTGGATGACTTTTCAAAGTCTTGAGGCAAAAATGAACAATTTTAAGTTAACCGATAGTTTGGATAAAAATAAAGTATTTCTCGTAAAACGAAGTGAAATCGAAGATAGATTGGATCCTCAGTTTTATGACCCATATTATTATTCGATTTTTCGAAATAAAGATAATTGGATTAGGTTAAACAGTGTTACAGATTGTTTATATCATCCTCCTGAATATAAACGCATTTTTTCAAATTCTGGGTATCAATTAATTCGTTCACAAAATGTACGTCCAATTGGAATTGATTTGTCGGAGTCTCCTGTTTTTTTAGATAAAACTATTGTAGATACATCAAAATCAATTTCTCCAGCTATAAATGATATTCTTATAGTCAGGTCTGGTGTAAATGCTGGCGATGTTGCAGTAGTTGAAAAAGAGTATTCAAATACTATTGTTGGTGCAGACACACTGCTTTTACGAGTTGACTTAAAAATTCTTCCAAAATTTGTTCAGGTGTATTTTTATACTGATGTTGGCCGAAAACAATTAAATCGATATATAACAGGAGCAACAAACAAGCATATAAACTCATATTCATTGAAGCATGTATATTTCCCAATATTGGATAAAACGATTCAAAATAAATGTATAGAACTATTCGAAAAATCGATTAAAGAAAGTCAAAGCAAACAATCCCAATCAAAAACTCTTCTCAAAAAGATAGACACATATCTCCTGAATGAACTTGGAATTGAACTTCCTAAAAACGATAATTCATTAAAAGCAAGAATTTTTACAACAAAGTTCAGTGCTGTATGCGGAAATAGACTAGATCCGTTTTATGTAAAAAATGAATCCAATAAAATGAAATCTAAATCATTTGAAGAGATTGCTCTTGGAGATATGGCTGTAATTGAAAAAGGGCAAACTATTACCAGTGATGAAATAATTGAAGGTAATTTTCCAGTAATTGCCGGTGGGCAGACAAGTCCATATAATCACAATACTTATAATTATAAGGGGAACTGTATAACTATAAGTGCTTCAGGTGCCTATGCCGGTTATGTTTGGTATCATGAAACTCCAATATTTGCATCAGATTGCATGGTTGTATACTCAAATGAAGAAGAAAAAATGTCAACTTTATTCTTATCAGAAATCTTGAAACTAAAACAATCAGAAATATATGACATGCAACAAGGAGCAGGACAACCTCATGTATATGCCAAAGATATTTATTCAATTCAAATTCCTCTTCCCCCTCTATCAAAGCAAATAGAAATTGCCGACCACATAAAAGAAATTCGCTCACAGGCAAAACAATTGGAAATAGAATCAGAACAGATTATATTGGATGCAAAAAAAGAAATTGAAAAAATGATTTTGGGAGAATAGTATATTTAAAATAAAAAAAGAGGTTGTTGCTATAATGCGGTCTCCTGACTCAAACATCATAAAACATACCTCTTATTATCGATAGACTCCTGTCTATGCCAATAATTATAATAAAAATATAACAAAAGTCAACATGGAGAAGAATTCATGCTAAAAAACGAAAATAATGATGATCTTATATCAAGAAATGTGAACGAAGAATATATATATTTTATTCAATTATGGCGTGAATTAACAGATTCTCGAACTCTTGATTCATATCAGGCAAAATTATTATATATCATTTCGGCTTTTAAGGAACTTATTGAAGTAATTAAAAATACATTGAATTCAAGCTATTCTACAGATCACAATATTGAAGCTTGCAAAGATGAGCTTTCTGATTTAGTTTCTGGTGATTTAATATTGAAAAAACATTACCCTGACTTACAGAAAATTATTATAAAACAACTTCATATATCATCTAAGCAAACAAATGAAAAATATGCATTGCTTCACCAAATTGAAAGTTTTTTGATAAAACTTGAACCAGATTACTGTAATAAAGTTTTTATTGAGTTAGAACAAAGTATTTCTTCTAAAAATTTGGCAGAAATAAAATTTTACACAAATACAATTGTCAGTTCATTGATTGATAAAGGTTGGTCTTTAAAAGCATTACACAATTTAATAAAGTTATTGTATAATTCAAGTATTGATTCTTCAAAATGGACTCAATTTAAGAATTTATGCACTTCGGCAAATGTAGATAAATATAAAATATATATTCCGTTAAAAATACAATATCCTCCAAGTAATAAAGAAATAATTATTCAAAACTTAAAAATTCTTAATTCTGATATAGAAATTAAAGAAGGAAATGATATCATTACTGAACTGCAGGAAGAAAATGTTATTAGAAATAAATTTAAAATTGATCAATCTTATGTAATTCTTACTGAAGAATCATATGACTATTATGCTGCAACTGCAAAAGCTGTAAATGAGTATGCAATTTTATTAAATTCCTTGAGTTTTTATCACTTAATATCACCGTGGACATTATCAGGCATAACTTTTATCACATTGCAAGTAAATAATAGTGTTGGTAAAATTATAGAAGTAAGTAATTTATATGGTATGAATGATTATTTTGGAGGGTTAAGTTATTATTTTAATCTTTCCAAGAATATCGTTTGCAATAAAAATAACCCTTTACGAACTAAGTTTTTAGCAACATATAGTTATGCAAATACTGGAAAAGCAACATATTCACAGGAAGAAAGATTCATTAATATATGGATTTCTTTAGAATCCTTGTGTAAATCAGATATGTATTCAACCATAATTGAGAATCTTTCAGAAAATGTTCCTCCTGCATTGTGTCGCAGATATATCTTTTCTCTGTATAGAAACTTTTATGAAGATATAAAACGTTGTAATGTAGATATTACTACTTTCGCATCAAAATCCTTTGTAATAGATAGCAACACAAAAATTCGCAAAGTAGTGAAATATATAACTGAAATATTAACAACAGAATCTCTGTATAATGAGCTTTTAGAAAAGTGTAAAGTTAATTCACTTCTATTGTCTAGATGTACGGAAATTTATTCATTAGCCACAGATTATAAGATAATCATTCAAAAACTGCAAAATCATTATAAGAATGTTACTAATCAAATAATTAGGTTGTATAGAATAAGAAACAAAATTGCACATACAGCAATGTCATCGAATACATCATTAATTTTATATACAGAGCATTTATCAAATTATTTGTTTACTTTTATTGGAGAAGTATTAAGCTATTCAAAGCATAGTAATTCTATTCCACAAATATTCTCAATGATAAAAGACAATTACGATGCCTTTTCTGAAATAGTTTCTTGCAAAGATAATAATGAAGCTTATAAAAAGGAAAAATTGATGCACCTAATGAAAACTGGAGAATTGTCGATTATATAATTCCGTACGAAGTTGGTGTTATTCCTTCATAAATTGATGAATAATCAGGTTTTTCCAGAGTAAAGGTAATACATGTGAAAATAAAAATTGTATAAAAATATACAATAAATTTGACATATTTGTATTATTCTACTATATTTTAATCAGTATGATTTCACCCTCATAAATGATTGTTTGATCTCATTACACTTGTTACACCCAAAAAGAAATTGAACTTTATTTAGCAAAAGTTCTTTCCAGTGTAAGTGCAGACAATTTTATTGTGACAAAACGAAGAAATGGGACAAATAAAAATGATGCTTTTAGAATCAAATATGATTTGAAACATGAGCAGATTAAAAATATTCTTTTGAAATTAACCGCCATGGATTTTTGTTATTCTATGTTGGATGATCATAACTCAACTGAAGTACTTTATGTTTTTGGTTTGACAGAAGATTTATGGAATACCGAAGAAGACTGCCATCAACATGTTTTGATTTATATTAAGACCTGCTACAAGGAGTCAGAATCTTTTACGGTTGTAATTTCGTTTCATGAAGCGGAATACAAGTTGGATTACTGCTTTAAAAATTAGGAGAAAATCTTATGGAAAAAGGACACACTTTCTGTGAAGAATGTAATAAAATCGTTCAGTTTGACTCCCGAAAAAAAACTCTCATCGGAAGAATTCATGGTTTGGATTGTGAATATTATGGAACTGTAGCTTTCTGTCCAAACTGCAACTCTGAACTTTATGTTGCAGAATATGAAGATGAAAATTTAGAAGCATTAAAAGATTCATATAGAAAAAACAACAATATTCTGACTCTTAATCAAATGAATGAATTGCTTGAAAGATATAATATCGGTAAAAGACCATTTTCAACTGTAATTGGCTTAGGTGAAATAACTTTTACCAAATATCTTGAAAATGCACTTCCTTCCAGATCGAATTCTGATTTACTGAATAATGTATATTTGAATCCATCTTTCTATAAAGATTTGCTGATAAAAAATAAAGATTTGATTAATAATTCTGCTTTTGAAAAATCTCTGGAAGCTGTAGATAAGTTCATTGCATTAAAGGATAATGAAGATATTTCAGATTCTAAAATAAAAATTATTGCCGCATACATTATTTCTCAATCTGAAGATATAACTCAGCTTATGCTCCAAAAAATGCTGTACTACATTCAGGCTTTATATTGGCTTTATTATAAGAAATTTTTATTTACAGAGGATTGTGAAGCCTGGGTTCATGGACCAGTATATCGTGTAATTTATGACAAGTACAAAGATTATCATTTTGACAGTCTTGAAGAAAAAACAATAACAAAGCCAGATTTAACTACTGATGAAAAAACCATTGCTGATTTGGTTATAAAATATTTTGGCTGTTACAGCGGACGCATTCTCGAAAAATTCACTCATCTTGAAACTCCATGGTTAAAAACTAGAGAAGGTCTCCAGGAAAATGAAAGATCTGACAGAATTATTGATAAAGAACTTCTAAAGGAATATTTTTCAGAAAACATTGGAAGTGATGTGAATAATTTTATTCCTAATGTTGAAAACTATACACGCCGTCAGTTTTCTATTGTTATGGGGAATTAATGTAAATCGATGAAATAAATGGAATGAACTCCCCCGTTAGCAACATGGAGGGCTGCCGCAGGCAGGTGCACAGCACCGAGGGAAATAATAAGGTAAAACTAAAAAATTGCTGCATCGCAATTTTTTTAACGTTTTGCTATTGAACACCGGCCGCTCTGACCGGCGGCCTTACACATCTGGAATACTGCGACCCCAAGGACCAGCTTGCTGGGGCTTGGGGGAACGGCCAGAAAAATCAGATTCTATTTATCTCCACAGTTATCCAGATACAGTCGTGTAATATCAGGATTTGAATTTTTCAAAGCCAGCAACATGAATTTTCTGTCATTGGTTATATTTTCTGAGAATTCAAAATTGCGGTACAGAAAGCGGATAACTTCATCATGAGTCTGGTTACGAAGTGCTTCTTCAAGATAGAAATCTGCGTTTTTGAGAAGCAGGAATTTTTCGGAAGAACTTTCATACAGTTTTTCGATGGTTTCCAATTCCGCATCATTTCTAAGGGCAAAAAGAAAATCGTCTGTGGTAACTGCTTTTTTCTTCATGCTCCAGAAAACTACATTTTCAATTACTACAATTATGAGAACTGCCAGCATTGTAAAATAGAAACCAAGATTTAATCCCCAAAGTTCTGTTGTACCAAATGTGTTTGTGTAGAAGTATGTTAAGTTCATAAGTTTCTCCTGAAAATCGTCATCCCGAACTTGTTTCGGGATCTTTCGTGTGAGAGATGCTGAAACAAGTTCAGCATGACAGAATCTATGTCACCCTGAACTTGTTTCAGGGTCTACAAGAGGTAGTTTAGTTTTTTATGAGAGCAAAAAGTATGGCGAAATTATTGTTTTTTTCTTGCGATTAGAATTTATCTTTTGAACAGCATAATAAAGTACAGAAATCTAATTAGTCCAGCCACCAGAAATAATTCCAAAACAATTAAGAAGAAAAGCCGCAAAAGCCCAGAGGAACAGCCTGTAACAAAAAATCCACTATCTAAACTAAGTTGCAAACTGAATTTCACTGTGCTATCATCTGAATTATGAAAACCATCACAGTATCTGGTGCCATCATCTTGCGTACAAATCCTATTACTCTCCAAAAAGAAATATTTGCCACTCAACGAGGTTACGGCGACTGGAAAGGCTGGTGGGAATTTCCCGGTGGAAAACTTGAACCATATGAAACTCCTGAACAATGCATTGTCCGCGAAATCCGGGAAGAACTTGCCACCGAAGTTAAAACTGAAAAAATTCTTGGAGTTGTAGATTACGATTATCCAACTTTCCATCTGACTATGCACTGTATTCTATGCACAATTGTTTCTGGTGAATTAAAGCTTTTGGAACATGAAGCTGCAAAATGGCTAGATAAAGAATCTTTACGCTCGGTAGACTGGCTTCCTGCCGATAAGCTGATTTTTCCTGAAATTGAAAAATTGCTGATTTCCTGAAAAAAATCTACCTCCGACATTCTATGTCGTTCTCGTCTTTTACAATGAAAAACAAGATAAAGAGGTAGAATATGAGTAAAGCACAGATTTTAATTAAAAACGGTAACAATTGGTTTGAATTTTCAAAAAGTAAAACTGGTCAGCTTGATTATGAAGGTCTTTTAAGTAACAATGATCTTCCATAAGGAAAACTCAGTAACTTTGACTTTAGAAACAGTGGGAACAAGCCATCACAGCTGGGAATCTTATTCTGAAATTCTAGACAATATGGCCAATAATCTTAATTCTGAAGATTTACTTGGCGCTGCAGAAAAAATCAGAAAAGCGAAACATCAGTTCTTTGATAATCTTGAAGCGGCAGTTCAGGCAGAACCTTACAATCCTGTTGATAAAAATGCTATTTCTGTTCTTATTGAAAATATTGATTCAAAAATTACAGGAAACCCAGGATTAGAAAAAGCAGGATTTGTACGAGCCCTTGCAGCAAAAATTATTAGAGAATCAAAACCTGAAAAATTATCTTATAACGGTAAAATTGTTCGCCTTAGCGGCCGTGATACAGTTATTCAAGTGACAATCTAAATTAAAAATTATCTATGAGGGTTTTCGTGATACAATATTATTGCGAAAACCTTTTTTTTCTGGAGTTAATTTATGAGTTTATATATCTTACGCTGGGATCCAAATATTTCTTCATATAAAACACAAGAACATCTGGAACTTATTCGTCATATTAAAAAAAACGAACAACCCGCCAGTTTTGACTGGAGCATCCGTGAATACGAAAATCTTAAAAAAAACGATATGTTTATTATGCAGCAGGTTGGAACTGATAATGACGGAATTGCTATGATTGGTAAATTCAAAGATTCCTGTTATGAAGAAGAAAGCTGGCGCAAAGACGGTTCAACTGTTCATTATGCAGATATGTGGATTCTGGATGCCTTTGACTGCAACACAGACAATCCGCTTCCTGCAAAACGATACGAAAAATTGTTCCCGGAAATTAAATGGCACGGCGGTCACTCTGGAGTTGTTGTTGAAGAAAATCTTAATGAAAAACTCCTTAGTCAAATTGAAAAAGATTTAATTAAAGCCGGAATCTGGAAAAAAGGTAAAATTGATAAGTTTTTAGCTTTTGATTTTGAAAAAGATACAGCAGGAAAACTTCTTCTTTCTGCAAAAGATAAATATCTGAATAATAAAGATGAAGAAAGCTTTTTTAATTTTATAGACTGCCTTTTGAACTCAAAAGTTCTTATACCAATGCATGTAGAAAAAGCTGAAAACGGCGACACTCATTGTATGCCAATGATTCTTTCAAATGATGACGAACAGTCCCCATATCCAATTTTTTCAAATGAAGAACAGATTGGAGACCACTATCAAAAAGACGATTGCGAACTCTACGAAATTTCCGTTCCATTAGCTGTTGATATCATAAAGGAAGATGAAAATACAAAAGGCCTTATTCTTGATCCTTTTACAACTCCATTTTTAATTGATAGAAAAATGCTGAATGGTCTTTCAGAAATTATGGATACAGACGAAAATGATAATGAGGATGACGAAGAATAATGGCAATCAAAAGGGATTTTGTATTGCTGAAATTCAAATCAAATCAGAAAGAAATGATTTTTAGCTGGATAATGGGATTTGGTAATAATGTAACTGTCGTAAAACCTGAAAGCATGATAGAAAAGATCAATAAGGAATGTACGAAGGTTTTAGGAAAATATTAAAAAAGAAAGCAAACTTTTATTTTTGAACTTCTTTATATACATCTGAAAATTGTTCTACAAATATTTTTTAATTTCTTTTCCTTCAACTCCAGCAAAAAGTTCCACAAGATTTTTTGCCGGGCTTGCATTGATTTTCTGCAAAAGAACTTCTTCTATCTGAAAAAATCCAACATCAGAGCTCATGCTTACTTCAATACGAATAGGTTTTTCCTGTCCTGCAAGAATTTTCACTTTTTCAATAGAATTAGCTGAATATTTATGAATATCACCTACGGAAGGAACTTTGTTCAGTTCCATTGGAATACGGGCACGACCTTTTGTCATATCACAACCATCTGCAATCTGAATAATTCCAGCTTCCAGAGAATGAATTTTCCGGCCCCCCATATGACCAATTATTCCTTCCAACGCAAGAGAACGAATCACAATTTTTCGTTTTAAGTTTTCTTTTGACGAAAGCACTTGATTTAAAATTCTATCAATAATGTTATAAGCAATAATTCCCGAATAAAGTTCATGATCCTGACGACCAATTGTCATTCCAAAATCATGCATAAAACCTGCAATCATTACTCCACAAACGCTATCTAAAAAACTGCCCGACTGTTCTTTTTCCAGAGAAGTTTGAATTCCAGCAATATGAAGAATTTTCAGCATTTTTAAAGCATTACGGCACACAGTTCTCATATGAACAGGCCCATGATCGTTATATCCCAAACGTACAATTGAAACATTATTTGCATAATCCTGAATTGCCTGAATTTCTTTATCATCAATAAGAATCTCAAGAATCTGTAATGGAAGCTGATCTTTTCCTTCAGTTAAATCAATTATTTCTTTTGTCAACGTAACAAGTTTTTCATTTACACTTATTTCTTTAGGCGATTTCATAGGGATATTATACAATAAAATTTAATATTATAGAGGTAAAGAAGTTGTAAAATTATGAACAATTTTTTCAAAAGGGGCGCCTGCCCCTCGTTTCCAAGTCCTCGCTTTGCTGCGGTCTTGTCCACTTCCCCCTCTAGCGGGCTCAAACGCCGCCCGCAACGCCTGCTTTTTTATTACTTAGTTTTCTTCATCTCTGAAAGAGTCTGCAATAATTGTAAATGACTTAGAATTGAGTAAATCTTGTAATAATATTACATTAGTTCGTAATGAAAACTCGCTTCAAAAGATAAATATATCGTCATTTCAATGGGAGAAAATTGTCTACCCGACAATATTTTAAGTCGAAATGATTTAAAATCATTCTCGTCTCCATTTTCCTATTGCCGTTCAAACATTGAATATATTCTTGCTTTTGAAAAAGATGTAATACAAGCAATAAGATTTACATCTGGTTTTTAATTTTTCAAACATCCAATAGGAACAACATAAACACCATCTTCTCTTCTGTAAGCAAAGTTTCCTGTTCCTGTTAAATCCATAAGAAATGAAGGCTCTTTCATTGTATCTGTATCAATCTCATACACAAAGCAGAAGGATTATTACTATAAATTTGCGTTTTCTTTATTTTCCCTTTATCATTATAACGTTATGAAATTACGAGGAAAAACAGTTTTATTTTCGGTTATTAGTGTTGTAGTAACACTTTTGTTTACAAATGTTACTATCGAAATTCTTGCAGGAAGAAATTTTAAAGAAGCGTCACGAACTTTTCTTGATACAAATTCCATCAAACAGAAGCTTGATTTTCAGGGTAGTTTGAATGGTGAAATTAAACTTGCCATGCAGCTGGTATCTTCGCCAACAATTATTGACTACATGGAAAATCCTGGTAATGAAGAATTAAAAAGTTCTGCTATGAAAGAATTTGCCAGTTATCAGAATTCTTTCCTAGGAAAATCAATTTTCTGGATTAATACAATCGATAAGGAATTCTATTCTGATTGTGCCTATGCCTACACTGTGGATCCTGATGATCCAGCACAGTACTGGTACAATATGACAATCAAAGAAACACCTGTTTACAATTTTAATATCAACTATAACCCGGATTTAGGAAAAACTTTTATGTGGGTTAACGCTGTTGTTCATAACAAGAGTGGTCAAGTTATTGGTATTGCCGGAACTGGTATTCCTCTTTCAGATTTTGTTAACACTATCTATAAAAATGCAGATGATGTTCAGGAATTGTTCTTCTTTAATGATGCACTTGAAGTTACAGGTTCAAAAAATCAAAAACACATAGAAGACAAAATAAATATTTCAAACCTTTTTCCACAGATTAATTTTTCTACAAAAAATCCAAATGAAAATACTTATTACACAACAAAAGATGGTGAATATGTAGTTGCTCCAATTCCTGAAATTGGCTGGAACATTCTTATTGGATTTCCAAAAACAGGTTTTAATAATTCTGCTTCAAACTTTATTGCAATAGGACTTATTCTTATTGTTCTCCTTATTCTTTTAATATTCCAGTTATTTATATGGAACATAATTAAACGTATTAAAAAAGTTCTTAAATACATTGATGAATATGGAAAAGCTATTTCAGAAGGTAATGCCGACTTGAGTAAAACAATTCCAATTAAGTCTAAAGATGAAATTGGACAAATGGCAGAAGGTTTTAACGGCTTTATTGGCAAGCTTCGTGAAATTGTAGGTGATATGAAAACTTCTGAATCTGTTTTAAATGATGCAGGAGTTACTCTTAATGAAATTACAATAAATACTTTAGATAATGTAAATCGTATTTCTGATGATATTTCTCTTTTCCAAAATCAGATTTCTTCGCAAGCTGAAAGTGTTAACGATACTGTTTCATCAATTACATCAATTAATGATAATATGAGTTCACTTTCTTCTCTCATTCAAGTTCAAAATGATGCTGTAAAAGAATCTTCAAGCACAATTGATCAGATGCTTCAGAATATTCTTTCAGTTAATAATTCTGTTGAAGAAATGGCGGCATCTTTTGATGAACTTATTAACATTACAAAGAAAGGTAGTGAAAAACAAACTGAAGTAAACGAAAAAATTAAGATTATTGAAAATGATTCTGTAATGCTTTCGGAAGCTAATGCTGCAATCGCTACTATTGCAGAACAGACAAATCTTCTGGCTATGAATGCTGCAATTGAAGCTGCCCACGCTGGTGAAGCAGGTAAAGGATTCTCTGTTGTTGCTGATGAAATTCGTAAGCTTTCTGAAACATCTACAGAAGAATCGAATAAAATTGGAGAACAGCTTTCTCGTATTCGTGAATCTATACAATCAGTTGTTGAATCCAGTGAAGAATCTATGCTTGCTTTTGTAAATGTTCTTCAGCGAATTAATACTACAGATGTTGTAGTTCGTAATATTAATGAAGCAATGAATGTTCAACAGGCATCCTCTGGAACTGTTAGTGAATATCTTTCTAAAATGGAAAATTCTTCTGCTGAAGTTCGTAAGGCTTCGGAATCCATGACTCAGCATACAAAAAATATTACTACTATTGTTGAAAATCTTTCATCAGCAACAGAAAAATCAAAAGAATCTGTTTTGGAAATGGAAAGAGACCTTAACAATATTAAAAATGGTGGAGAAATGCTTAAAGAAATTTCCAATAATGTGGACGATTCAATACAACGAATCAGTGACCAGATTGGAACATTTACAGTATAACTTTGTACATTCTATTAACATAGAAACAAAATAATATCGATTGAATTATGACAGTTGAAGAAAAATCTAAACTCATTATAAAAGATATTAAAGCTCAAATGGGGACAGACCCCTGCGTTATGTTTCGAAACATGGTAAAAAACGAATACATCAACATGCACGGACCTGAACATCATGTTTTAGATGGAGCCTGGGGGAAGTCACATGGAGTTTACAGCAGCGGCAGTGGGCGAACTTGGAAAAATCAATGGTCCTCGTTGCTGTAAAACAATTTCCTTATTATTTTACAATTTCGATTACCTGATTCAGGATTTTTTCAAAATTGTAGTCTTCATCAATTTCAATAAAAGGAGTTCCGTTTGCAATACAATCTTCTTTAAATTCCAGATTACAATTAATAAGTCTTTCAATATCAAGTTTATCATTCAAACGGTTTTCTATTACATTCGCATAATCATAAAGAACCTGAAAATGATTTCGAATATATTTTTCTGTCATCACAATAAAAACGCAGCGGACTTCTTTTAAATATTCTGATGAAAAACTGTCTTTCCATTGTTTTGGAATATAACATCCTTCCATAATCATATTCTGATTATTTTCAATTGCAGTTTTTATCATTTCTGCTGCAAATGGCCATAACCAGAATCGCATTTTATAATCATCTTTTACTGTTAATTCTGTTCTACCGCTTCGAATAAATCCCATTTTTAAATGATCTAGACTGGTACATGGATAATGAAACTTTTCTATTAATTTCTGAGAAAGCAAGGTTTTGCCCACATGGGTTGCACCACCAATTAGAATTATCAAAATACGTCCTCTACAAAAAATTACGAAGCTTAATTATCTTACTAAAATCATTGTCCAGTAATATCCGTAATCACTATCTGGATTATGTGCATATGCAATTCCAATTTTAGAATAATCACCAAGCATATTGCGACGATGTCCCTGACCATCAAATTTGTCGTTATCTTCTTTCCATTGAGTAAAAGTTGCTACTCCTGTTTTTTTTCCGGCTGCAATGTTTTCTCCACAAGCACTGTACTTAATGGAACATTCCCTTAAAACAGAAAAACAAGATTCTCCGTTTGGTCTTGTATGACCAAAATATCTCATAATTTCATTTGCTCTTATTTGAGCTGCTTCACATAATTTACGATCAAGAACAAGAGTGCCTAACTCTCCACTAAGATCTGTCTTTGTACGATTATCAGAATTCCAATACCAGGCTTCATCTCCAGTTCTAAAAGCATTTACTTCTTCATAACATGCCAGTACTTCTTCATCAAAATCTGGAATTAATTTATGAGATTCATGAATATCATAAGAATCATTGGAACGATTAGAATTATATGTTTTTATTCCAAAGGCAAATACAACAGATGAAGCAACAAGTGTCATTATAATTAAACTAAAAAAAATCTTTTTCATTTTTCACTCCGATTATAATTTTCAAAATTAAGCTATTGTACACTATTTTCCAAAAAAAAAACTTCATGAAGTTTCTACCAGTTCTCTGCTTTGTAAAGTCAATTTCTTTAATTTTTCAAAATCTGTTACAGAAGTCAAAACTACAGTTATCCAGTATTTTTTATTCATATGATAAGCAGGAAAAATTGATTTTTTATCTATCAAATTCGGAATTTCATTTGCATCGGCTTTAAGATTTACTGCCCATACTGGTTCTTCACTTTCTAAACCCAGATTTTTAAATTTAATTTTCATTACCAGAGCAAACCATTTTTGTTTTTTACATCGGTAAACTGCAGATGTATTATCACCTTCCCAAGGATAGTCACCTTTTACAGAAAGTTCTTTTTCCAGAAAATCTATATATAATGATTTAACATCTGTATTTATAAAACAATCCTTTGCAATTTCGTTCATTAAATCTTTTGCCATAGAACGAATACTGTTTACAAAAGCGCCATGAGCAGTTTTTACATCAACAAGAAAATATTTTTCATCAGTTTCAGTTTCAAAAACTTCTGCTTTAAACTCCTTTTCAGAAAAAACAATCTGTGCATAAAAATCCTGATTAAGAGACTTTTTCAAAATAAAAAAATCGTCTCTTTTTTCAAAACCATAAGAAATAAGTTTTTCTTTTTGAGGTATAGATGTTAGCAGAAGATGATTAAAATTCATAAACTTTCAGAAAAAGTATAACTTATTTATATTTTTCATACAAATTTATTTCTTTTCTAATTCCCGGCGGCGATTTTTAAAAAGTTCTGCTACATCCTTATCTGTAAATCCCAGTTTTCCTGTTTTATGGAAATAATTATTACAATCCCACAAAAATGGTGCGTAATTAAATTTATCACAGTTATCAAGAACATTTTCCAGCCACACAACATCATTCTGCTTACGACTGTAAGTTCCATTTTTATTTTTCAACATTGCAACTGCATATTCGCCAATTACAACACCAATTCCATCATCCTTAAAATTCTGCAGCAAACCAAAAAGTCTGTTCTGTTCACTTTTTTCTGAAGCAGTTCCCCATGTTTTTGCAGGCTGTTTAATTCCTCCCCAGTTTACAGGCTCTCCTACCAGTGAATATAAAGCTGGTGAATAATAATGAACTGAAACCATCAGTTTTGAAACTTTATTGGTAGGATCAACAGGCATTTTAAAAAGACTACTGGTAGTTTTTACAAAATCTGTATTATAACCAGGAATTAACAGGAATCTTTTTGCATTATTACTTCCCTGTGCACGAATTTTATCTACAAAATACTGGCTTAATTCGGTCATTAATTTATACTGCTGAGTTTCTGTTAAATTTCCTTTTTTACCATCAACTTCATCATTAAATCTATGACCCCATTCTTCATTTCCTGCTTCAAAAACCAGTTTATATGAATAATCTTTAAATGTTGTTCCTACATCATCCCAAATTGAATCAAAAATTTTATATGCCATCTTTTGATTCTGGCCAAAAAGTCCCCACCACTGATAATCCCAATGGTCGTTTATCATTACAATTAAATCTGCCTCAAGAGCCCAGTCTACAAGAGTTTTTACTCTATCCATAAAGTTTCTGTTAATTCTGAAATCTCCATTTCTCCAGTCCATTGTGCTTGTCCAGGCAACAGGAATTCTTACACTGTCAAAACCTGCTTTTTTCATAGCAATAAACATTTCTTTTGTAGTAACTGGTTGTCCCCAGGAAGTTTCGTATTTTTTAGGATCAGCATTATAACCTAACCAGTATGCACCGGCAGCTTCCATTGTATTTCCCAGATTTATTCCGTTTCCCATAACTTTTGTAAACTGTAAAGCATCCATATGTTCAAAATCATTGTCATCTACTGTTACAGAAACATATTTTGAAGTTTTATTTTCTGCCGAAAAAACAAAGCTGCTACAAAACAAAATCAATAAACTAATAAAAACAGTTTTAAAATTTTTCACAATTAACTCCTGAATATTTTATTCCAATTAATAATTATAATTCAGTTCTAAAATAAAAAAATAAAATTTTATGTTTTTTAACATAACATATTATGCTTAAATTCCAATGGATTAACAGAAAATGTTATGTAAAAAGGCATAAAAGAAAATTGTAAAAACAATAATCTATTTTATATTTTAAATTATGATGGAATTAAAACTGAATAACTGGAAAGATCTTGATTTTGGAAATCCAATTTCTGGAAACATTTTTTGTGCAGATCCAACTGCAACTGAATTTGAAGGACGACTTTACGTTTATGGAACAAATGACCATGAACAATATTTAAATGCTGAAAAAAACACTTATGAAAAAATTAAGTCTTTAGTTTGTTTTTCTACAGAAGATATGGTGAACTGGACTTATCATGGTCAGATTAATACTGGAAAAATTGCACCATGGATTCACAATTCCTGGGCACCTTCAATTTGTAAACGGATAGAAGAAGACGGTCTTACCCATTTCTATCTGTATTTTTCAAACAGTGGATGTGGAGTTGGTGTTATAACTGCTACAAATCCGTTGGGACCATGGTCAGATCCTCTTAAAAAACCTCTAATTAATTACGATACACCCGGTCTTAACAGTCCCGCACCATTTGATCCTGGAGTTTGTATTGATGACAATGGAGTTGGCTGGCTGGCGTTTGGTGGAGGAGTTGTAGAAGGTCACACAAAAGATTTACCAGGTTGTTCAAAAATCATAAAACTAGGAAAAGATATGCTTTCCATTGATAGTGATTTTGTAAATCTTGAAGCACCATATTTTTTTGAAGCCAGCGAAATGAACTTTATAAACGGCACCTATGTTTATACTTTTAACAATTGCTGGGAAGAACGGTCAAAATGGCAGGAAAAATGGGGCGAAAAATCTTCAATCTGCAGCATGGCTTATATGACAACAAAAACTCCCTTAGACAGTAAAAGCTGGATTTATAAAGGACACTATTTTAAAAATCCTGGTGAAATGGGATACGAATACAGCAATAATCATACTCATTACGAAAAATATAAGGGACAATGGTATATTTTTTATCACACAATGAATTTACAGAAAAATGCAGGCTCAAGTGGTGGTTTCAGAAGCATGGCTGTAGATAAAATTGAAATTGATGAAAATAATATTTCTATTAAAATGGCACAGGCAACAGATAAAGGTCCAGATTCAATTGCAAATCTTAATCCCCAGAATTCAATTTCAGGAACTTGCATGGTAACCTGCAGTGAAATAATTTACGAAAACGAAGAAAATCCTTTGGAAATTTCAATTAAAGCTAAAGAAGATGGAGCATGGACTTATCTGAAAAATGTAGAATTTTCTGCTGCCGAAACTACATTGGAAATTGAAGCAAAAGGAAAAGGTTCTGTTTATTTTTATACAGATAATTCCACAAAAGAAAATCTTTTTGCTAAAATAGAAATTAATTCAACTGAATTTTCAAAAACAAAAATCTGTTTGCAAAATAAAGTTGATGGAATTCATAACGTGTTCATTGTATTTGATACAAAAGATTGCTGCCTGAAAAAATGGACATTGAAATAGAAAATATTTGAGGAACAAAAGATGATTAAATACAATGATGAAGAAATTGCAAAATACGCAAAAACTTTTAACAGCCTTTGCAAAAAAAATAATATTACCAGTTTCTGGTGGGATACAAATCTTTTAATTAAAAGAGACAAACAGGAAACTTTTCCCAAAATAATTGATTCAATCATGGATTGTTATAAAAACCATCTTTTTGTTTCTAATAATTCTGAAAAATTTGAAACTGCACAATCTTCTGTTACAAATATGAAAGTCGGCTGGAATTTAGGAAATACTCTGGATGCAAACAAATACAGAGCTGTTTTAAATAAAGAAAAAAATATCTGGGAAGAGAACTTAAATCTAACCGGGCTTTCTACAGAAACCTGCTGGCATATGCCTAAAACAACAAGAGAAATGATCCATTATGTAAAAACCTTAGGATTTAATGCTGTTCGAGTTCCAATTACCTGGATTGGTCATTTAGATAAAAATAACATTGTGGATTCAAAATGGATGGCTCGTGTAAAAGAAGTTGTTGATTACGTTCTTGAAGAAGAAATGTACTGCATTATAAATATTCATCATGATGCAGGAGGAATTGGATATATCAGATCCTGTGAAAGTTCCTACAATCAATTTGGGGACAGAGTAAAATCAATTTATACTCAAATGGCAAATCAATTTTCAGATTACGGCGAAAAACTTTTATTTTCCGGAATTAACGAAATTATTGATGAAAATACTTCTTGGGCAGATCCTACAGAAAATGCTTCATTCTGGGTAAATAAATGGAATCAGCTTTTTGTGGATACAATTCGTTCTACAGGTGGAAAGAATAAAGAAAGAAATCTTGTTGTTATGGGACCAGCTGGAAAAAGCAGTAAAATCGCTATGGAACAATTTGAAATGCCTTCTGATTCTACCGAAAATCATTTGATTTTTGAATTCCATAATTATGATCCTCAAAGTTTTTGCTGGCCTCAAAATCCAGATGGTTCAAACAAGAACGAAACTCCATTCTGGAATGAAGAACGGGATTCAAAAATTCTGGAAGAAGTCTTTAACAATCTTATGACTTTCAAAGATAAACTGAAGGCACCAATTATCTGCGGAGAATATGCTGCCTGGCCAAAAAAAATTGATTAGTTTTAATCAATAATATCATTCTGGAATCGGGATAAATGTTCGTAGGGTAAAATAAGGCGACCTTTGTAAAAACCACAGCCATCATTTACAAGACGATTATCCGCAGCTGCAAAAAGATTTACATCAACTTTGGAAAGTTCCAGTTTTTGCAAAAGCATTCCTCGCTCATAAGCTTCATCGAAATAGATACATTCACCATAAGGAATTTTTTCTCTTCTGGCCCTTTCTGTTTCCTGAAGCTTTTCATATCCAAGATGATTTGCCGGTCCAATTTCTGCATAATCGTCCATGTCTTTTGTTCTAAGCTGAACTTCAATATAACTGCGGGCATTATTATCATAAAAAGTAATATGCAAAGACCGGTACCCTCGGGGATTATTGTTCACAATGTAATCTTTATAATAAAGATTCACATCACTACTCATTAAAGGCGAAAATTTCTTTCCTTTCTGATCCAGAATTTCAGCACTAAATCCCCTCTGCTCAAGAAAAGCTGGAAGAGTATTTGCAATTTCGTAAAGAAAATCCTGTTCAATAGCTTCTCTATCTTCTCCAGGTTTTATATGACAACGTGGCATAGAAATAATAATTCTATAAGCAATTAAATCTCTAAAATGAGTCAGTTTATTTTTTATTAAAGCTACATTTGGAAATTTTCCGTTTTCCTGATAATAATCATAAATAAAACTTACAATTTTTCCATTAAATTTTTCTTCTGCCCGCACAAGAGATTTAATTCTTCCCTTAAAAGTAAAAGCCAGAAAAGGATATTTTTCTGCCATGTATTTATAAAATTCACGAAGCTTTTGAGACTGTGCTGTAAGAAAGTCATTATGTTCCAGTAATTCTTCCAGCTGAATCAAAAAATTACAGTGAATCATATCAATTGGATTGTTATTTTCCAAAGATGTTTTTCTTAAATCTTCTGAATACAATTTAAGAATTTTTAAAACTGTATCGCCATTATAAAGATAATCATTTAAAGAAATCATAAAACAAAAAAGGCGCAAAGGTAAAAAATTTGGGTTTCCCCAGCACACCTTTGCGCCTGTAAGTTAAATTATGCAGTACAAAAAGTTCTTTGTCAAATGCCTGCTTTTTTCAATTATTTTCTGCAAATATAAATCAAATGAGATGAACTTCCCAACAAATCCCGGCGTTCACAATTTTTAAGATGATATTTTACATAAAATTTAAAATCGTGATCTGTCATTTTAAAATCTGTTCGCTTTTCTGCCAGTTCCAAAACACCTTCCGCCGCTACTGTTGTTAAATATTCAGTTGATTTGTCTTTGAATAAAGCTCCAAATTCATCTGTTTCAAATGCAGAAAAACGCTGTTCCAGTTCATGTTTAGTATTCAAATCTTTATCCAGGTTGATTTTACAGCCTGCTTCAAAATTGCCTTTTAAGAAATTGCAGTAAAGAACTCCGTGAACAGAAAGATAGGCAAAGAAAATTACACCTCCCTTTTTAGTAACCCGAATTGCTTCACTAATTGCCCGGTCAAAATCTTCTGCCGAAAAAAGATGGTACATTGGCCCCAGCACCAGAGTAAGATCAAAACTGTTATCTGCAAAACGGCTTAAATCAAGAGCATCCCCCTGCAAAGCAGTTATATTTTTAAGATAGCCGATGTTTTTTTTCAAAATCTCCAGATTTGATTCCACCAGTTCTAAAGCGGTTACATTATAACCTTCCCGAGCCAAAGCAATTGAATACCGCCCCGTACCAGCGCCTACTTCCAGAACCGATGCCCCCGATGCAGCATAACGATGAATAAAATCCATGGTTGTAATATATTCCAGTTCCCCATGACGGCTTTTACACAAACGAGCTTCTTCATCAAAGTTTTCGTACAGATTATTTAAAAGGCTAACTCTATCCATTTTGTTTTAACACTCCGGAAAATATAATGTCAGTGAAGGACAGATTGCATTGCTTCTGAAGATTTCCACAGACTTGCAACTTTGCCTCAATCTGGCTGGAGCGGCGAACCCCCTGATTTAAGTATTCTAACCGCAAAATCGAATTTTTCACAGTAAGAAATTCTGTAAAAACTCCTTCTAAAATAAACCTTGACATATATATATATATATATATATAATTTTATTTAGTCCATTTTAAAAAGAAGGAGAAGCAAAAATGAAAAAAATTAAAACACTTTTGGCAGCTGCTATGTTGACTTTATTTGCTGGATTATTTACAGGCTGCGATGTCTTAGGCGATGTAATGGGTACAAACAAAATTACATTTACTGTAGTTGATGATTCTGCTAGACATATTGGAAGATCAAGATTCTTTTTCACAGCAGAAGAATGTAATCAGGCATGGGTTGGTACTGGTAAAGACCATTATATTATTAATTCTGATGTAGACAATCCTTATCCTACTCTTAATTATGAAACAGGAAAGATAACATTAGATGTTACAAAATATTTTGAAGAAGGTAAAATTTATAAATTAACTTTGATTTTAGTAGACAATGATGAAGGACTTGCTTATTTTGTTGATACTCCAAATAATATCTTAAAGAAACAGTATGAAACTGATAATAGTTATTCAATCTTTATGCCAAAAAAAGGAACAGACTATGTTATTAAATTAACTGAAGTTTTAACAAAGCCTACTGGTTATAAAGATAACTATAATTTCGAATTTTCAAAAAAATAATTAGATGTAAAGCATTTTAGAAAAAACCTTCAATCTTTTAGATTGGAGGTTTTTTTTACCCATAACACATAATTTCTTTAAATTTTTATGACTCAACCACTGGTTCGTGTTAAAATATGGGGCCTGGTGATATATTTTGATTATCAGCAAGGGAAAATATGCTGAAACTACAGAAGAAAAACTTGTTCAGCTTAAAAAAAGAAATGAAGAATTATCTAAACACATGCTTAATTCTGTGGTCAAAAGCATTGGGCTGTAAAGCTGGTTTCTGACGTTCAGGAATTAATCTATTTAACTTTCTGCACTGATTGGGTATTATAATTATTATATGAAAAAAATTGTTGTAATTACTGGTGGAACTTCTGGAATTGGATTAGAGACTCTTAATCACTTTGTAAAAAACGGCTGGAAAGTTTATGAATTAAGCCGCAGAGAAAAAGGTGTTAATGAAGATGCCGTCCATATTCCAACAGATGTTACAAATGAAAATCAGGTAAAGGCTGCTGTAAATCAGATTATGCAGAATGAAGGTCAGATTGATGTTCTGATAAACAATGCGGGCTATGGAATTTCTGGTGCCATTGAATTTACGAGTATTGAAAAAGCAAAACAACAATTCGATGTAAATTTCTTTGGAATGGTATGTGTGAACCTTTCTGTACTGCCGGTTATGAGAAAACAGAATTCTGGAAAGATTATTAATATCAGTTCTGTAGCCGCTCCTATTGCTATTCCTTTTCAGGCTTATTATTCTGCTTCAAAAGCTGCCATAAAATCTTATTCAATGGCACTGGCGAATGAAGTAAAACCTTTTGGTGTTCAGATAACTTCAATCCTTCCTGGTGATATAAAAACTGGCTTTACCAGTGCCCGGGAAAAAATTATTTCTGGCGATGATATTTATAATGGCAGAATCGGGCGGTCTGTTGCGGTAATGGAACATGATGAACAAAATGGAATGTCTGCTGCAGTTGCCGGTAAATTTATATATAAAATTGCTGCAAAGAAAAAAATAAAACCAATTTATACAATTGGCCTGAAATACAAACTGTTTGTTTTACTGGCAAAAATTCTTCCTGAAAAAGCAGTAAATGCACTTGTTGGTATGATTTACGCAAAATAAGGAATCCGTTTCAATTTAATTTTACTTTGCAAAGAACTGGTACAGGAAATGTAAAAATGGAACTGGAACAATTTGATTTTAAATACATGCCGGCTTTGATAGAGCGGGTTTATAATTTATGGACAAAAAAACTTTTGCCTTTATGAATGAAGATGATGTAAAACCTACATTTTTAAGTTGAACCTCAAATCTAGCACTCTGGATAACTGAGCTGGTTTTTCCAGGAAAAAGCAATTTTCTTAAACTGAGGAATTTCCAGAAGTCCTCGCCAGAAAAGCCATGCTCTATCCCGCTCAGGAATTTCATCAAGGCGCATCCATTTTACTTCTTTGATTATCTGATCTTCTGGATTAAGTTCAGGGTCTCCACCTGTAGATTCCACCTGATTTTCATCAACTTCCATAAGAAAACTGTGTTCTTCATCATAAAACTCTGAATCAAAATAAATTGTTAAAAGTTTTCGTACAACGCGACCGTTGAGTCCACATTCTTCTTTTAATTCACGGACTGCCGCTTCTTCCGGAGTTTCACCTTTTTCAATTCCGCCGCCTGGTAAATCAAAATATTCGTGACCGTCAACCATTCTTTCCATTAAGATTTTGTCACCTCGAACAACAATCATAACTGCCCGTTCCTGTTTGTAAGTAACATTTTCTTCAAGGAGCTTTTTCAAAACAAAGTTTTCACGATTCAGCATGGCTTTAAATTTTACATCAGAATTCAATTCTCCGTGACTGTGCTTTTCGTTTACTTCAATAGCATCTGCAATATCTACCCACTCAAGAGTAAATTGTTCTTCTGCTTCGTAATCATCTAATTTTTGATTTGCAATTTTAGAAGTTACTCTGGCAAGGTAATAAAAATTTTCCTGAATAAAAACATCTTCCGGATTTCCCTTTTCCTTACGAACTACAAGTCCATATTCTTTAATTGTAGCAGGATGAATTCCAAGTCCGGTTTCTTCCATAACTTCACGGCACAAAGTCTGTTCATGCGTTTCACCGTCTTCAATTCCACCACCTGGAAATTTGTAGTAATCATATTTCAGGCTGTGAACCATTGCCAGTTTTCCGCCGCCAAAAATAATCCCGCGAACAGAAGGACGACGGCCAACAGTTCCACCTTCTTTGTAATTTTTTGCATCAAGTTCAAAAATCGTACGCATAACTCTCTCCTTTATTTTATTCTACAACAATTTATTTTTAATTTTTTTCCAGTATATATTTTGCAGCCAGAACTTTTTCTACTTCATCCGGTTCGTCTTCAAAAATCTGACTACCATTTACTGCATAACCCTCATGTTCTAAGCAAACTTCTAAGAAAAACATGAAAATTCCCATATCAATGCGATTATAAAAACGAACCTTTTCTGCAGGCATAATGCCCCGTTTCCCTGGTTTTTTGTAACGATAAATCTCCAGTTCGGAGCCAGTATTTTCTACAATCCAAGGCTGAGTGTTACAGGCACTTGGAGCAAACCGCACTATATTAGAAAAAGGAAGAACTGCACCTTTCCAGATTTCTTCCAATGGCTTTCGTTTAGATTTGAACATATCTTTTCTAAAAGAAGTTTCCGGCATTTTTGCAATAGCAATCATAATCACATGATTAAGCCCTTCAACTTCAGTCTTATCTGGCTTTCCAATTCCAAACCACAAAGCACCAATGTTTTTTTCTGCCAGATACAAATCAATCTGTTCACCAATATAGCCAATATTGCGAAGATAATTTCCCTTATTCTCGCTGTAAAATTCAATACAGTATTCAGCACCTCGTTTGCAGGTAGTTTCGTTTTCTTTAACAATTCTGATTTTTGTTTTGATTTCATTATCCAAAGGTTTTACTGTTGAAATAAAATCTTCCAGCTGTTGTAATTCTGCTTCAGAGATTTTTCCTTCAGTTCCTCTAAAAAGATGAAAAGACTTTCTCTTAAAAATAAGTTCGTAATAGTTCATAAATAAAGATTAGTTTGATTTAAAATGATTTGCAAGAAAAATCTTAAATTCTCTAAAGATTTATTATGCATTAAACGGATTAATTATTTTTAGGCCTTCTATTTCCTGCCCGTTATTTAAATCTTCAGAATATAAAACTGAACACCCTGTATCAATGGCCATTGCAATAATAAGTGAATCCCAGTAACTATATTGGGTTTCTTTACTGATTTTCATTGCGTGGAGTACATTCTCAGTACTTATTTCATAAACTGGGAAAAGTTTTGAATATTCTTCACATATAACATACCCCTGTTCTTTTGTTAGTCCAATTTTTTTTACAGCAACATTAAAAAATTCACCAAGTGTTTGAGTTGAAATAACAGGAAATGAATTTTCTTTAATATAATTCAAAAAAGGAATTATCAAATTCTTTTTACTTTGTTCTGTATTGTCCCAGGCATATATTAATAGATTTGTATCCAAGAAACATTTTAAATTTGGATTATTATCGTTCATGCATATCCTCCCTTGTCCATTTAACACCTTTAGTACTAAAGCCTATTGATTCTGTATATGCCAAAAGATTTTCAAGTCCTTTTTTATATTCTTCGGCGCTAGGGAAATGAACATCTTTCTGGTTTACTTTCATTGGCTGGGATTTTCTTCCTTTAGTCTGGGCTTCAACATCTTCTGTTATACTTTGTGACACGGCTGTTAGTAATCTTGATTTTTCAGATAAAAGCAAATGAGGAAGAAGTGCCATAATCTGTGCAAAATAATTTTCTGTTCCAAATACAGAGGCATTGACTCCATATTCTGGAGCAGAAGAAGATACATGCATATTATTAAAAGATTCTTTGATTGTATAAGTTGGACTAGATTTTTCTTTAGTTCCAGAATCAAGTAATTCTTCGTAAGATACTGCATATAAAGTGCATAAAGCTTTTACAGAATTTAATGAAGGTTCTGTATCTCCTCTTTCATACTTATTATACATCTGGCGAGAAACTCCAATTTCCTGAGCAACTTCCGCCTGAGACAAACCTCTTTTTTCCCGTAATTCTTTTAATTTATTCTTCATAATTTGAATTTAACAGATACAACTTTTAAAGTCAAATTTATTTTCTATGTTTTATGCTATTTTTTTTGACATATTTTAATTTTCATTAAGTCTGTTTATTAATTACATTCCAAAATCAAATTCACCTTGAATTGATCCACCGTTTATTCCAGTTTTCGAATTTCCACCGTCAAGTTTTTCTTTCGGAAACTGACGCATATATTCAAAGCACTGATTATCTACCAGAAGCTGATTTTCCCTGCAAAAATTTGTAAATATTTTCCAAAGGTGCCAGTGATTAGGACTATTTACCTGATATGCATAGCCAAAAGTTTTCTGGTACCGCTCCTTCATACCTGGGAAATCTTTGTCGAAACATTTGTACAAATATTCTCTGTCCCCTTCACGCAGAGTTACACCAAAGCCAAATTTTATAATTCCTTTTACTCCAGCGTCTTTACAGTATCCAAGGATTCCTCTGAGATTTTCTTCAGTGTCATTTATAAAAGGCAAATCGGGAGTCATCCAAACTATAGTTGGGATTCCACGAGCTTGCATTTCTTTTAGCACTTCATAGCGACGACGAGTTGTGCAGACGTTAGGTTCAATTTTACGGCACAGGGTTTCGTCATAGGTGGTAAGAGTCATTTGTACTACGCATTTTGATTTTTTGTTGATACTTTCTAAAAGATCAATGTCCCGCATAATAAGGTCAGATTTTGTCTGAATTGCAAGGCCAAAACCGTAGTGATCAATTATTTCCAGACAGCGACGGGTAAGACCAAGTTCTTTTTCGCAATGCATATATGGATCGCACATGGCACCTGTTCCAATCATGCACTTTTCCCGTTTGCGGCGAAGGCGGTCTTCCAGAAGTTCTGGTGCATTTTGTTTAACTTCAATATCTTCAAAGGGAATTGGGTTATGGTAACATAAACTGCGACTGTCACAATAAATGCAGCCGTGAGTGCAGCCCCTATAAAGGTTCATTCCGTTTTGTGGCGATAAAATTGATTTAGCGTTTACAAAATGCA
>JAKSTJ010000028.1 GCA_024402635.1 Treponema sp.
ATGTAAAAGTATTTGTCATGCCGAATTTAGTTCGGCATCTCACCGATATTTTTTTGAATCATTGGTGAGACCCTGAATCAAGTTCAGGGGGACAGTTTTTTTTACAAAAGGATTTCAAATGGTTCTGACTGTATTATAGTTGAAAATAAAATAGTTATTACATAAAACCACCGAACCAGTCTCCCACTATTGTTGTTGGCGACGAATTGTAACTCTCATATTTAGGGCCACCTCTTTCTCCTGCATCCAAATCATCTCCAAAAACCCAGCCTTCAATATTTTTGTATTTAATTTTAACCCAATAATCAGTTTCGCCGTTTATTGTTTCTGATTGATCTGTTTTTTCAAGAGTTTCAATATACACAAAATTATAATACTCACTACCAAAGTCATCGTAAACTGCACTATCTTTTGAGGTAATAACATAAATTTCTTTTTGCCCTTTACCAGGTTTTGCGTAAACTTTTGTATTAACTTTGGCTAATAAACCGGATTCCATTTTTCTTGCAGTAAATTTTTTTGATGTATAAAATTCCTCAACAATTGGATATTCTTTTTCAAATTCCAAAAATGGATCTATTATCTCTTCTGAACTTTTACATAGATATCCTTCTAGATTTTCGGTTCTGATTTTAACCCAGGTTTCCCCTTTTAACACTGAATTTTTACCAGAGGATTTATCAATGTACTCAAGCAAGTGAAGTTCTAGTATTTCAAAATATTCGAACTCTTTAGTTTTTCCAATCTTTTTATCAAAACTGCATGATTCATAAATATCGTAGTTGCCGACGAAGTACCAATAGTCATCATAACATTTTTTTACAGTTGTTTTTATTTCGACGGTTTTAGTGTCAGTTCGGATTATATCTCCATTTTTTGCTGTTTGTGCATAAAGATTTGCAATACCTGCTGTCAATAAAACGAGAAGTAAAAGTGATTTTCTTTTCATAAACAACTCCAGATTAGTGTTTAATAACAATATAAAATATTTAAAATTAAAATTCTATAAATATAAAAACTGTTGGTGAGACCCTGAAACGAGTTCAGGGTGACAGTTTTTTTACAAAAGGATTTCAAATGGTTCTGACTGTACTATAAATTTAATCGGGTCCCGGTATGGAACAGCGCGAGAGCGGCCACTGGACTGAAGGAGCCAGTGCTCTGGCGACTGAGGGAAGAGGCTGACCGTTAGGGAACTGTGGAACACCGGTTTTAAGATTATTTTTTTTTAATAAACGTTCCGATTTGGGCCTGAACTTTTTAAACAAAAAAAAACAGCCAGTGTTTATAGCATTGACTGTTTTCTAATATTATTTTTTTTCGATTTGTTTTTTTTCTGAAGAATCTGCCAGTTGTTTATCGTGTTCGGCAATTTCTTTGTCCAGTTTCTTAATTTCGGTCTGGCAGGCAAGAATCTGATCTTTTACTTCAGATGCATTTGCTGAAGTTTCAAAAAGTTCACCTAGATTTTCTATGGAAGCACCTTTCATTTTAAGTAAATCTGAAAGAAGTTTTCCCATTTCTGTATATTTTTCTTTTTGCTTTCCAATTAACTGCTGTCGTTCAATTTTAATTACACTTTTATCGCTGAATTTTTGAACTGCTGCACCAGCTTTTGTAAGCATCTCTTTTGAACTTTTTACACCATTTGCCAAAGCTTCTTTAAATTTTTCTTCAAAACTCTGTGAATCCATAAAAACACCTCTTCCTAATTAAACTTTGTCTTATTTAAATATAATACTCTTTTGAAAAAAAACAAGTTTTTATGGACGATGAATTGCAACAAGTGTAATATCATCTGCCTGTTTATCTTCCATTACAAATCCATAGCGGGTTACATTTAAATCTTCATCTGCTTTTTTTGCATTTGAAACGGTTTCATCTTTTTTTGTTTTCTTTTTATCTGTGATTTCTTCAACTTTTTCTGCTGGTTTACAATATGTTGTATACAAAGCAAAATGATCTTTTAAGAAACTATCCAGTAATTTTTCAATTTCAATTTCATCTGAAACTTTTACATCTGGAGTTTTGTACATTCTGAATACTCGTTCAATTGAGGCAAGAGCAATAATTGCTTCATCTAAAGTGCCATTACAATTTGTAAAATCAAATTCGAGAATTTCACTGGTTGGATTTTCTTCCTTATCCAGTATAAATTTACGTTTATTCATTACTGCTTCTACAACTCTTCTGTAACGATCTTCACCAAATTGTTCTTTTACATCTTCAATTGTTCGTTCAATTTCTTCTTTTCCAGCTCTTGGATCAAATTTCTTAGTTTCAACTGTGTGAGTTTTTACCGAGTAATCTTTATTTCTTACAAGACGTTCTGCTTCATCTATACCGTCGGAATACATAAAAAGTGTATCTCCATGACGAAGTAATGTTTTTTCTACTCTAAAGCCGCCTTTCATTTGTACTAAATCAGTTGAAACACCTCCTGCAGCAGGGGTATTTGCAAGGGTAATTTTTCGTAATCGTCGTTTATCACTTTCGAAAATATCCAGTTTATTATCACCAGCATTACATGTAAATAATTCACCGGTTTCTCTATTATAAAGGCTTATATTTATTGTACTGAATTTTCCTCTTGTTCCTAATTCATAAATAAAATCATTTACTTCTGAAACAAATTCTACAAGATTTATTCCGTCACGGTGATAATCCCATTTATGGTTATAATAGTATTGACGGAATTTTGTTGAAATTACAGAAACTAATAAAGCTGCTGGTGTTCCGTGTCCTGAAACGTCACATTTTATAAATACATACCAGTGTTCATCCAGTTTTTGATAATCAAAATAATCACCGGAAACATCAGAATCTCCTTTATAGAATGCGTACAGATTAAGTTTTTCATCTGTATGTTTTACAATTGGAAGTTTGTATTTACCTTCACCATCTTCAAGAGGAATAAATTTCTGCTGTACAACTTTTCCGTCGGCTTCAAGCAATTCATCTTCTGCAGCTTTACCTACTGTTGAAGACATTTTATTTACAACTTCACCTAACCTGCCTACTTCATCCCGGGATTTTACTTTAATTTCCATTTTCTGAAGACGCATTCTTTCTCTGGCTGATTTTGTAAGAAGATTTCCTACATCCTGAATGTGAGTCTCAAGTTTTTTTATAGGGCGTACAATAATTCCGGCTAAAATCCATGAACCGATAATTCCAGCAATAATTGCAATTACGGCAAGAATTATGCCTGAATAAATAATTCCCATAATTTGAGCACTAAGTTCTTCCTGAAGATTAGCAACATTTACATCAAGAATAATAAGACCGTGTAAAGCCTGAGTAAGTTTACCATTTGAATCTACCTGTCTGTATAAAACCGGACGATAGAACAAATATTCTTCGTCTGTCATATTTAAAGAAATGCCTTCAAATGGTGGAACAGAACCAGAAAATTCACTTTCTATTAGAGAACATTTTTCTGTTAATGCTTCCCTTTCTTTTGTAATTACATCAGTTTTTGTGAAAGTTTCAGGATCATCAAGAAATTCCCGATTCAATTTATAAATCTGATCTGAATAAGATTCAATCTGAGTTTTGGCATAATTATCCAAAAGTTCCATTTTATCTATTACTGTGTATAAATTTTCATTTAAGGCTTTCAATTCTTCGCTTTCTGATTCAGGCTGATCTTCATAAGGATAAATAACCTGTGAAACTCCATTTACAAACTGATTTGAGGAATCATCATAATTCTGGAATTTTATATCTCTATCAGAATCATTGGTTGCCCAAACATAAACCATTTTTTTCTGATCTGCTGAAGTGATTTCGTAATCAGAATCTTTATTTCCTAAAATTGTAATATATTTAGCTTCAGGCAAAGCAGAACTTTGAGAAGGTAAAGCAACTAAGTTTTGAATAGCTGTATTTTTTGTATCTTCATATTTTGTATTTGGCATATAATTTGTTACACCTGTATCAATACTTCCAAGAAGAACATCAACACGGTTCAACAATGAATCAGATAAAGTCTGGCCCTGATTTATTAATGTCTGACGAACATTTATAGCGGTAATTATACTGACAATTAAAATAATAAGAACAACGGTAAATCCTACAATCTTAATTCTTAAACTCTTCTGTTTAAGTTTTCTATTTTTTACTTTTAATGATGGCATAGTTTCTCCTGTTGTCAGCGAATTAACTTCTTTTTGAATGATAACTTCTTCTTTTGTAAAACCTGTGAATACAAAAATCAAAGCAAATATTATTAAAAGTGCTAATGCTATAAGAATAATTGCAATTACAATATTTATAGCAATTATATATTCGTAGTTTTTGGTAAGTGCTGAATATTTTGGTTTATATTCATATTCAGGGTTAAATACTACAGTACCTGTTTTTGCCAGTGAAAGAATTTTATTGTTTGTAAAATATAAACCCCTGTCAGAATGGAATACACCTATTTTATAATTACCTTCATCTAATGCAGTTCCAATTTTTATATCTGTAATTTTGTTGTCTGATGTAACTTTAAAATCTCCATTTATTCTAGATAATTCAAGATCATAATGTCCATTTTTATTTTTAACACCATCTGAATCAATATAAATATTGTTGATTATTCCTTCATAGGTAAAACCAGAACCTTCAATTGCTGCTATATATTCTCCTTCTTTATTTTTTCTTGCTGAAGCAGCAAAAATAGCAGTCTGAGGTTTATATTTATTAATAAAAATCAACTGAGTTGTTGAATCACTTATATTTCCAACTTCATCAATTGCAGAAATTGTAAATCTATAGACACCGTTTTCTTTATTTACATATTTTTTTGTAGAAGTTCCTGAAGTACCGATAACAGGTTTTAATTTATAATTTTTTTCAGTTTGTTTTCTGTATTTTTCTCTTAAGGTATTTAATTCTGACTGAACACGAGATTTGCTCATTGTAATAGCATGAGTTTTGTTAACCACAAGTGTTTGTGGAATTTTACCTAAATATTCCAGTTCATAAGTATAACCGGCTGCAGGAGTATCTTCTTCACCTTTTCGTTTATTTTCATCAAGAGATTTGAACCAGCTTAAGTTAAATTCATTATTTCTTACAAAACCGTATTCATCTAATACAGATTGATTAATTTCTGGTTTTGCAGGAGGTGTAATATCATGATAATAATCAATTCCTACAGATTTCGAAGACCAGTTACCGGCTTTATCGGCAATTAAAACTTTTAAATTATAGATTCCATCTTCTTCTGCCCGATTTTTAAAAATTGTAGTTTTAGGGCCTGTAAGTAAAATCTTTTCAGGATTGGCTTCTGGTTCAGCCGAATCATCTAAACCCCAATAATATACATATCCCTTAATACCTGAAACATCATCTGGATATGTAATGGTAATTTCTACATCATTTTTAGCACTGCGCTTACCATTTCTGTAAGATTTTGGAGTTAAAACTGGTAAACCAACTGAACGATCTGGTCCCAGCATGGCAATTCTACCACCACCGCCGGCTCTTTTCTGACAGATAAAATATAAACAATATGTTCCATCAGCTTTTTTCAAAATTAATGGACATGGAAACAGATTATTAGAAGAATTTTGTATATTACTTACATCTTCCCGAACTTTTTTTCCATCTCTGGTTAAAATTCGTTTTAATGAAATTTCACCATTTATTGATTCGAACCAGGTTAGATATAATTCATCGTTAAAGTCAAAAAGTTTACCTCTGCTGGCACGACCTTTTCCTTCTGACATATTTTCAGGCTTTGAACCAGTTAATCCATTTCGATTAATTCCAGACATCATAATAGATGTATTAGAATTTCCAGTTTCTTCCCATAAAAGATAATTTATACCTTTATACTTAAATAAAGTTGGACGCTGATCCTGAACAGTGCTTCCTGTAGAATATAAAATTCTTGGAGTTTCCCAGGTTTTTCCACTATCATAAGTCATTGTTTTATATAACTGATAATGCTGTAAACCTGCACTGGAAACCTGTGCCTGAAATACAACTAAATCTCCACCGTCACAAGGAATTGAATATGGAGCAAAAGGATTTCTAATTCCTTCCGGCATATCCATTAATTTTCCTTCTGTCCAGGTTTGTCCATCCCAGGAATCTATATACCACAACTGGAAATTTTGATTTTCAATTATTCTTACTGTTTTTTTCTCAGTTTCAGTTTCTGCTGCAACTTCTGCAGATTCATTTTCTTCTGATGAATTTTCAATGTCAGATTTTTCTGAAACTTCTGCTAATGTATTTCTATCAGATGTTTCTGTAATATCTTCAACTTCAATTCTCTGATAATCTACCAGCGAATAAAAAAGACGGAACTTTCCATCAGATGTTGTATAAACTTTTGGACCAACTACATCTTTACCAGTAACTATAACCTTTTTAAAGAAAGTCTCACATTTATCTCGTGAAGTGAAAATTGTTATACCTTTATCAGAAGGAACTGCTACAATGATTGTTCCATTTTTTGACATTGTTACTGTATATAAATCTGGAACTTCACCAGAATAATTAAAGGAACCTAAAAGTTGTCTTTCCCGATAATTATTTTCATCAAGGTAATGTCTTACCATAATTTGAATTTTTTTATTTCTTGAATCAACTTTTTGCCAGAATAAATAAGAATCGGCTCCATCATTAATTGTTACAGGGAATCTTCCATCAGAATTATTGATTTGTAACGGATAATCCCAATGAAGAATATCATCATCTGCGAAAACAAATGCAGCAGAAAATAAAATTATGAGAATGAATAATAATTTTTTTAATAATTTTGAAAAGTTCCAGGTCATTTTATTGTAACATCCTCAAAATATTATTATACAAAGTCTGAACATCTTTTCTGCTCCAATATGCAGGGTTCGAAGTCTGAATTTTTCGAATTTCCTTTAATGCCGACTGATATGAACCATTATTATAATATGATAAAGCTCTCTGATAGTAACGGGCAGAATCAACATTATTATTTCCGCTGGTATTTGTATTAGCCGCAGGTTTTGTAGTTGTAGAACTTCCTGTTGAAGAACTTGATTTTACAGCACCTTTTCTAATTTCAATTCTATCTTTTAACGCTTTAGCAGTTCTGCTGGTTGGATCCAATCTGATAGCTTCATTAATCTTATTAGATGCTTGAGTATATTGACCTTTATCATATAATGCCTGGGCTTCTTTTTCCAAACGGGCAGCTTTATTTTTAGCACTGTTATCAACTGGCTTTTCTTTCATACCCAATTTGATTTCAAGTTTCTCGATTTTCTGAGCCAAAGTTTTATTAGAAGGATCAATTTTCTGTAAAGATAAAAGATCATTATAACCTTCAGCCTGTGTTTCCTTTTTATTAGCTTTTGCTTCGGCTTCCTTTATACGAGTATCAAAATTCTTTGCAAATTCTTTTGGATCCATCTGCAATTTTGCAATCTTAAGTTTAAGATAAGAAACATCCTGATTTAATGGATAGATTTTTCTGATTTTTTCAAGATTTTCTAAAGCACCTTGTAAATAAACATCGGCTTCATCTTTTTTATTTTCTTTTATTAATCGTTCACCATTATCATACTGAATATTTGCCTGACTCAATAACTGTGACATTTCTGCATAAAGAGGATCTGCCGGAGACAGTTCTCGTCCATTCTGCAATAATACAGCTGTATTTATAAGTTCATGTAAATCTTCGTATTCCTGGTTCTTTTCGGCTTTGTGAGTTTTTGCCCACAATTCAATTGCCTGATTAATATAATTTAATGCTTCTTCATAATGTTCTGAATTCATTTCGTCCCGCGCTTTATTATACAGAGAACGAGTTTCATAAACGATTCTATTATTATTTGCATCATTAATTCTATCGCTAAGTGCTGAATATTTTCTTTCTATAATCTCAGCACGTTTTGGCATATCAATTAAATCCCATGAAGTAATTTCTTCTTTCCATGCTCTATCATTTAATTCTTCTGCCAGATCAAGATTTCCTTCATCAAAAGCACGCTGAGCATCTTCCAGTAATTTGTCAATATTTTTATGAGCCTGAATTGCTTTATCATAATCACTTTGAGCAGATGATTCTTTTTCTAATGTTTCTTTTTCCTGAATTGAGATTGAATTAAGCTTATCATTTATATATTTACCAGAATCATCAACCATCTGTGTAACTTCAGTTTTGTCTTTCCAGTCAGCAAAAGTTGTTACAATTTCTTCAAAACTTGATTGAGCAGAAGTTAAGGAATCCTTGTTTAATTTTGACTGTTCCTTGATATATTCAGTCATTTTTAAAGTTAATTCAGGATAACGTTTTGGACTTTCACTATCTTCTGTTGAAGGCTGATTATGAGTTTTTGCATATTCTAATAATGCAACAGGATCATTTTTTATTCTTTCATATGTATCAGAATCAATTGATTCAGAGAAACCGTTATGGAATACTTCTGCATATTCAATAAATTCTTTCATAGAATCTGAATAAATATCAGCATTTTCTTTATATGTATCAGTTATTTTTTCCCAGACATTAACAACAGCCTGCTCCGATTTAGCGAAACTTTCTTCAAGATAATTTTCGTATCGTGTTGTTAAATCAATCCATGTGTTATCTGATTTTTCCTGCTGATTTTCTATATATCCTTTACTCCATTCCTGGTTTTCAATAAGGAGATTTTCCTTTTCACCAAGAATTTTAGCCATTTTATCAACAGATTCAAAAAGACTTCTTATGTTTTCAGTTTCATCAAATGATGAATTACCTTTATTAATTTCAAAATAACTTAATAATCCATCTTGAATTTCATTTTCAACAGACAATTGTTCTGCAATAGAAATTAATTCAACAGATTGTTCAGCAAGACCTGAAATATAATCGAGAGAATTTTTATATACTTCTTCCGGTTGATTATTTGTACCATTCCATACCTGAACAAGTGTATCAAGATCATTAATTTTTTTACCTAATTCCGCAAATTCTGTAATAGGATTTACATAATTATCCTTATCGGTCCATGCAGTATAATTTTCATCTTCAAGAATTTCATCTGGCAAAATGGAATTATATTTATCAACAATACCTGAAGTTTTACCAAGAATTGAAGATTTTAATTTTGAAAGATTATCATTAATTTCAAAATTAATTGCTCCTAAAATTCCAGAATCTTTAAAATCTGAAATTCCTGTAACAAATCGACGCATAAAAGGAATATAGGACGCATCTGTTAAATCCGGATCAATTGATTTTAAGTGCTGATTTAATTTTTCGTATCTTGCTGCATAAGAACTTACTTCATTTTGTATTTGAATTAATTTTTTAATATCGTTTTCTACAACAGCATAATTTGATTCAACTGTTTCGTAACTGCCGTCTTTTACAATATTTAAAAAAGTTTCAATATCTTTGTTTAATGCCGGCTGAAGTTCTTTGTATTCTTCAATCTTCTTTTCAAGACTTTCTCTTAAATCATCAGCTTCCTGAATAATATCTTTATTAACGCTCCAGTCGCTATAAAATTCCAGTTCATAAATTCTAAAACGCTGCTGAAGAGCCATTACTGCTTCGTTATATTTATACAAATGAGTTTTTTCAGAAGATTCCTGTAATGCGACTCTAAATTGATTGTCATAGTATTTGTAAAGATACATTTCTCTGAAAACCAGAAGTAATTGTCTGATTTCTTCAGGAGGTTCATCTTCAAGAAGATACATTTCGTCTACTCGCTGACCACAACCTTCTTTATCTTCAGGGTGTTCATTAGAGTAAGCAACAAGTTCATCAAATAATTGAGAATATTTTTCACGACGTTTAAGAATAATACGAATAAGTCGTTCAGCATTATCAAAACGCTTCGGATAACGGTCTATATATTTATAAAGTTCTTTTAATGCTTTTGTATATTCTTTTCCCGAATGAGTTCCTGTTTTATCGGTGTATCGTTTTCCGCCAATAAGTTTTTGAATCTGAAACAGAGACATTACATCTCCGGATACAGTTTCATTATCCTTAATTTTTACACCCTCAATTTCTGCTACCTGAACAGCAGCCTCCTGAGAAAAAAGGTTTGATGATATGAGAAGAATTAGAAATGTCACAAAAAAGAATATTTTCTTTTTCATTTAGGCCTATTATATTATATTTTCGGTAATAAGTATTATAATATAGAGAAAAAAAACCGATAAATTACTATAAAAATACTTGATTTAAGTTATAATTTAACAAAATGAAGAGTTTAAAAAAACTTTTTCTAACATTACTTTTTTCTCTTTTTTTCACAGGAACTTTACAAATAAGTGCTTTGTCTTTAACTGATATTTCAGGAACAATCGGTCAGGCCTTTTCTGATTTTTACAGCGATAACGAAGGAACTACTTCATTCCATTCCCTTTTAATTCCAATTGGAGGTCGTGCAGAAAGTCTTGGTTCTTCATATATCGGGCTTTCTGATGATACCAGCTATATAAATTACAATCCTGCAGCGGCCTGTATTATTAAAGAAACTCAAATGGGAGTCTTTCATAATGCATGGATTGCCGATTCTATGATGGAAACAATTGCCTATACAACCCGTTTCAGAAATTTTGGCTTTGGTACTCAGGTTTCATGTTTTTACGTTCCTTTTACAGAATACAATCTTCTTGGCGAACGAACTGCTGGCGGTTATTATTCAGAAACAACGCTTGCATTAAACGGTGCATATAATTTTATTGCAGGTTATGATTTTAAAGGACTTGCAACTGGAGTTTCAATTAAAACCTCCTGGAGAAGTGTTCCAGATTTTACTGATAATGACACAAATGCAATTATAACAGGCTCAGGTTTATCTCAGTCTTCTTTAGGAATCATGGCTGATTTAGGTTTAATGCTTCAATTTAATTTCTTAAAATATTTTGCCTCAAGAGATCCAAATGTAAAAATCGGTTTTACTATTCAAAATTTAGGACTTGCAATTACAGGATTTGGAGATGAAATACAAATTGACGACCCGCTCCCAACTTACATTGCAGCAGGAATGTCTGTAAAATTTCTTCCAGTAATAACTGCTACAATTGATATTAAGCAACCAATTAATCTTTTTGATATAACAAAATCCGGATTATTTTCTGCTGGTGTTGGTGCTGATATACAATTTACAGATGCATTCAGTCTTCTTGCAGGTTTTGAATTAAAAGGTGGTAATCCAAAATTAAGCGCAGGTGCGGAATTTGAACTTAATACCACAAGATTTAATTTTAATTACACTTTGGATTTAACTTCATCTGCCAGTCCTGTAAATCGAATCAGTATGTCTGCAAGAATTATGCTTGGAGATCGTGGAAGAAAAGAAGAAATGAATAAAATAGATGATATCTATAAAAACGGTCTTAAAGCCTACTACGAAGGAAGATGGCAGGATGCAATAAATTTCTGGCAGATTATTCTTACAAATTACAATAAACGATACGATCCTGCAATTGCAGGTATTGCCAGTGCACAATCCCAACTTGATATGTTAAAACGTGCACATGAAAGCATGTATTTTGATGAAGAATAATCTTATTAAAATTATTTTTTCTTGCTGTAAATTCTATAATTCATCCACTGAAATAAACAATCTCTTGTTTCCAGTTTTGTAAGCCATTCTGTACTTACTTTATTAGATCCTAAAGAATCAAAAACTGCAGTAAATGAATAGATGGATTCCTTAAATCTTTTTTCTGCATATTCAGGGAATTCCTGTTCTTCAATCATTTTCTGTAATCCTGAAGATTGTGCCAGCATTAATTCTTTTGCCCCAATGTTCAACAATCTTGTTTTTAATCCTGAATCATTTGGGAATCTGTCAGCAAGGTCAATCATTCTTTCACAAGCTTTTCTGATGTATCTCATCATCCATGAATTTTTACTGGAAATGAAATTTTCACCGTATCCTGCACCGGCTGAAGAAGAATAATAAGGATTTACTTTTTCAAAGGTAAACTGATCTTCAATAAGAGCATTACAGTTTTCAAAAGTAAGATCAAAATCACTACCCTGTCTGTAAATTTGTTCAAGCCATTTCAAAGTTTCAGACCAGTTGTTATGAAGTTTATCTGTATCAAATGTACATACAAGTGAAATAAAATCAGAATCAGAAATTTCTTCTGCTGCATTTTTTAATAAAGCTTCTTTATTTTTTAAGAAAGTTGAAGCATCTTCTCTTAATTGTTTTTCAGCTTCGGAAACATTGTAAATATATTTATCTTCATCATCCGATTCTTTATTCCAATATTTATAACCGGTTGAATATCTTCCAATTTTTTCAGAAATTAATGTTGATAAATTTTCAACAGGTAATTCAAATCCAATATCACAATTTTCATTTCTATACACAGAGTTAGAAGAGAATCCATCTTCTCCAAATACTTCATCATCAAAAAATGGATCTGATGCAAAAACTCCTAAAGCATTTTCAAAACGATATGGATGAAAAATACCTTTTGAAGGAACATTTTCTGATAAAAGAATACTTCTGGCATCAACAATTGTATAAGAAAAACCATATCCTCTGATTAATTTTTCGATTCCAGGAGCATAACCTTTTTCAGGTAACCAGAATCCTTCTGGAATTTCTCCAAAACTATGTCTGAATGCCTGTAATCCAATTTCAATTTGAGCAGATACAACTTCTGGTAAATCATAAAAATGAGGAACAAAAATATCAGTACCTGTTGTTGCAAGAATTTCCAGATAACCTTTCTGTTTTAATTCAGCAAATGCAGGAATCAATAACTTGTTGTATTTAACTTCAAAGTCATCTTTTAACAAAATATATTTTTCTTTAAGACTTGATGCAATTTCTTTTACTTCATTTTCAGAAGCATTCCTTTCAATTTCTGCATCTCCTAACTGTATATGTTTTTCCAGCCATGCAACATATAAATTCTGGATTTCAGGATCTTCAAGCATAGTACATAATACAGGTGAAAGTACAATTCCAAGTTTAGCTTTTATGCCTTCCTTATCTAAACTATTAAACATGTTTAATAAAGGAATATAAATATCTGAAATATCATCAAAAAGATGACTTAATAATGCTTCATTTACGGCAGCATCCTGTCCATTATGTCTTATATATTCTTGATTTGTTTTTAAAACAAAAATTAAATTTTTATTCATTTTATAAACCTTTATCTACTTTATTTGATTAATCATGAAAAAGAATGTCTATGATTTTTATACTGTTCAGTAACAACTTTTTCAATTCCAGAAATTTTTGCAATTTTAGAAAATTCTGGTATATTTCCAGGCTGCAAATCATTCAAATATTCTGCACCCTGAGGTATTTCAACAACTGGTGAAAAAGCCATTACTTTTCCAGATGATAGTGTTTTATAAATTAATTCAATTCTAAAGAATTTTTTGCCAGAAGGAAGTAAAACATATTGTTCCTGAGTATCAGCAGCAGCATTTATTTCAAAAACTTCAATCGGAGTCAAATCATCTTTTGAACCTAAAATACAAACTCTTAACATAAGAGTACTATCTGACATTGATTTTAACATTGCTGCATCATTATCACTGATATTCCAGAAAACAAAAGCCCATACAGGATTTCTTAAAATGCAGGAAATTTGAGTTTCATTATAACTAAGTGGCAAATAATCAGAAGAAGAATTTCCTCCATCCTCTGATACAAGCATAATATCTTCATTAACATTATTAGATTCTTCAACAAGTTCTAGAAGTTCGCCAATAAGAAAATTTCTGTTTAAATTTTCAGGCACATCAATTCCATATTTATCAGCAAGTTTTGTTAAATCTGCAAAAGATAAATTTTCTAGATATACTCTATTCAAGATTTCTTTATTCATAATAGAAAATAATATCTAAAAAAAAATGACTAGTGTCAAGTTACCGGCAAGAATTATTTTTATGATTTTTTTTTATTTTTTTTAAGAAATTTGCTAAAGCAAAAAAACTATTTTCCGATAATAAATATATACGGTATGAAACGGGTGATTAACGACATCAAGGCACCTGTGATGCCTTATGTTTACTTAAAAATAAAAAGTTGAAGAACGTGTGAGGTTTTTCAACTTTTTTTTTGCTCTTTTTTTCAATATACAATTCCATTTATTTCCTATAAAATAATTTTTACATCAAGATACAATTCTCTTTAATCAGGAGTATAAATATGTTCGACAGAATTAAATACAAACAGTTTGCACTGATTCAACTTAACAAAAGATTAAAAATTCCTTTTTTAATGGTTTTAATTACTATTGTAATTTCAGAAGCATTTAATCTTTTTGACAATTTTTTACCAGATATAACAAAAGACTTATCAAATAATACAGTTGATTTTGAAAATTTTCAAAAATACTTTATTTCTATAATTGTAAAAACCGGAATCTTATTTTTAACTATTATTGTTATGTCAATTTTACAATTTGCCTCAAATAAAGTTTATCTTAAAATGTCTAAATCCCCTGAACCAGTTTTTTTCAATGATTTTACAGACGGACTTAAAGACTGGAAAAAAGCTGTCAGAACAGGTTTATGGACATTCTTATGGCTTTTTATCTGGGGACTTATTGCAATTCCTGTAATGATAATATTTTCTATATTAATTTCCATTATTTCTACAGTTCTAGGAACTTCTGAACTTATTACAGTATTAATTCCAATTGGAGTTTTAATTTCACTGGCCGGCTTTATTCCTATGTTTATAAAGAGTTTTTCGTATTCAATGGCAATATATTTAGCAGGTGAATACAATAAAGTAGGAGCAATAAAAGCATTAACATTAAGCAAAAAAATTACAGAAAATCACAAGATGGATTTATTTGTATTATCCTTATCTTTTTTAGGATGGATTTTACTATGTGTATTAACTTTTGGAATTGCAAGTTTATGGGTAAATCCATACATTTCTCTTACACAGGTAAATGCATATCACGCCTTGCTAAAAGAAGCAGTTGATTCTGGAAAAGTAAGTTTATCAGATTTAGGAATTTCTGATGAAGAAAAACCTGTTTATCTGACAGATAAAACAAATCAACAGAATGAAGAAGAAAACCTATAAAAATCTTGCTTTATAAACTGTTGCTTTTTTTCCATTAACAAGGGTAGAGAATTTTGAAATAATTTCTACCCTGTTTTTTTCTGCAGCTTCTTCAAAATTTTCAATTCTTGCTGATAAAATTACCATTCTTCCATCATCTTTTAATATTCTCTTGAATGATACGAACATTTTATTATAAAATTCAGTAATATCTCCAATATCTTCAAAAAATCCCCATGGAGGATCGGTAATTACAGTATTAACCGATGAATCTTGAATTTCATTTAATTCAAAGGCATCACATTGATTTATTGAAAATCTCTGATCATTTCCACAACATTTAGATTTAATCAAATCAATTTTACTTTTATCAATGTCACTGGAATAAAAATGTGCAAATTTAAAATTCTGAGAAGCTTGAGCAGGAATTGAACCATATCCAGAAAATGGATCACATAAAACATCATCCTTTTTTATTTCTGCATAAGAATTTAAAAGATAAGCAATTTCAGGACGTAATTCCCCTTTATTAAGATTTTTTTCTGTAAATTCCCTTTTACTTATTAATTGACCACAATAAGCAAATCCTTCCCTTCTGATTGCATACCATATCTCTGTTACGGGAGACAATCTGTCCAAAGACAACCGGGAATTTCTTAAAACCCATTCTTCAGCTCTTTTTGATATATTTTTATCAACTTTTGCAAATTGATTTTCATTGTTAAACCGAACCCTGAAAGTTCCTTTATTTATTAAAAAATATTTTTTTTCAGAACATACATTGCCAACCAAAGAAGGAAAATTTAAGCCCTTTCCTTTCATAATTTTCAGTACAAAAAAATTATTATTAAAGTAAGGTATTTTTGCAATAAGTCTTGAATCACCATCAAATCTATAATGAATCAATCCATCATAAACATTCAGAATTTTACAACCTGAAATTCTTTTTGGTAAATCTTCAGCAATAACGTTTTGAAATCCTGTAATAAAAGAAGAAATGAATTCAGCCATATGAATATTATACAACATTTATATAATCATATATAGAACAAATTTGATATTTTTATTTGCTGACTATAGACATTAAAGATGAAAAAAAATATAATAATAAAACACGCTATATGTAAAAAATGTGTTTTGTAAATACAAAAGTGTTTACAACACTAGGAGGATAATTGGCATACGTGAATAATAATAACAACAATAAGGGACAGCGTATCAATGAAATGATTCGTGTTAGAGAAGTTCGTCTTATTGATGATGAGGGAAATCAGTTAGGCATTGTTGCTACACCGGAAGCTCTCAGAATGGCAAAAGAAAAGGATCTCGACCTTGTTGAAGTGTCACCTAATGCTAACCCACCAGTTTGCAAAATACTTGATTATGGCAAATACCGATTCGAACAGGAAAAAAAGCTCCGTGATGCCAAGAAGAATCAAAAGGTATTAAAGATGAAAGAAATCCGTATGCAGCCAAAAATTGGCTCTGGAGATCTGGATACTAAAGCCAAACATATACAGGAATTTCTTGATGAAGGCGATAAAGTAAAAGTTACAATCCGTTTCCGCGGTCGTGAACTTGCACATACCGACCTTGGTTTTGAAGTTCTGAATGAGGTGTTAAAGCGACTTACCTCGGCGTACAACATTGACAAACCAGCCGCTATGGATGGAAGAAATATGTCAATGACAATCTCAGCAAAAGCCGCAAAATAAGAGGTTTAGAAAATGCCTAAGATGAAAACAAAAAAGTCAGCTGCTAAACGTTATTCTTTAACTGGCACTGGCAAAGTAAAACACAAGAAGCAGAACCTTCGTCATATTTTGACAAAACGTTCTCCAAAAAGAAAGAGAAATCTTCGCGCTACTGGTTATGTAGCAGAAGCAGATGCAAAGAAAATCAGAAAGCAGATGCTTCCATACGGTTAATGAGGTGAATAAATGTCAAGAGCAATAGACGGAACAAAAAGAAAAAATCGTCGTGTAAAGATCTTAAAACTTGCTAAAGGTTTTAGAGGCGACAGAAAATCAAATTATAAACCAGCTAAAGATGCTGTAACAAAGGCTCTCGGCCATGCTTATGTAGACCGCCGCGACCGTAAACATGAATTCCGCACTCTCTGGATTGCACGTATTAATGCTGCAGTTCGTGAAGAAGGACTTACATATTCACAGTTTATTAATGGTGTTAACAAAGCAGGTATTAAATTGAACCGCAAGGCTCTCTCTAATATGGCTATTGAAGACCCAGCAGCTTTCAAAGCTGTAGTAGAAGCTGCTAAAAAAGCATTAAAAGCTTAATTTTAGAGGCTGATACTTATGAATACACTTGAACAGGTTTTACTTCTTGAACAAAAGGTACAAAGTGCTGTTGAAAAAATAAAACAGCTACAAGCGGAAAACGATGCTCTTCGCAGTAAATGTGCTGAGCTCACAAATGCGGTTTCCAGCAAGTCGGAGCAACTTAAATCTTTTGAAAGCGATAAAAACTTGATTCAAAGTGGAATTCAGAAAGCACTTGATCATCTTAATTCAATTGAATATTCAGTTTTGGATAGAGATGATCAAGTTTTACCTATCCCACAACCTGTTATTGAAAATCCTAATCCAGTAATCCATGAAAATATTGAACAGGAAGAAATTGTTCAAGAAGAACAGGAAAATATTTCTGTTGAAGAAGTAAATGAAGAAACTGAATCAGAAGAAACTGTCAATAATGATTCTTTTGAAGTTACTGAAAATAATACTTTCCAGGTAAATAATCCTATAGAATTAGAAAATAAATTAGAAGAAGATTTTAATTCTTCTAGTCCTGCAAAATTTGAAGTTCCAAATTTCTTTGGTGCACCAATTTCCTATCCGCTAAATGATTCATTTGATACAATGAAGCCTGTAGAATCAGATAGTGAAACAGGAAATGAAAATAATTCACCATTTGGAAATGATTTTGGAACAGATTTTGACAACAATATTCAGGATGAAGATAATCCTGATAACGAAATAGGATTTGATTTCTGCTAGTATGGGTACTTTAAAAATTGATATTTTAGGAACATCTTTTACTATTCAGGCAAGTGAAGATACAGAATATCTTGAAAAACTCTTAGCATATTACAAAAAAATTACTTCTGATGTTAATAATATTTCTTCTGTAAAAACTCCTCTTCAAAATTCAATTCTTGCAGGTATTATGCTTGTTGATGAATTATATCAGGAAAAGAAAAAAGTAACTGCCTTACAAGAAGGTAAAGAAGTTTCTATATCTTCTACAAATTCAATAGATGAGATTGAAATTAATCAGAGAACTTCTGATATGATTTCAAAAATTGATGAAGTTTTATAAATATAGGAAACAATGAATAATAAAATCTGGATTGATGCAGATTCCTGCCCTCTTTTAGTTAGAAATCATGTAATTAAGACTGGAAATAATTTAAACATACCAGTTTTTCTTGTTGCAAATAAAAACATTCCCTGTGAAGAAAATCTAAATTACGAAATGATAATTGTTGAACAGATAAAAGATAGCGCAGATAATTATATTTTATTAAATTCAACAGAATCAGATTTGGTAATTACAAAAGATATTGTTTTTGCAGACAAACTGGTTTCTAAAAACATTTCTGTTATTAACGACAGAGGAACTGAATTTTCTGAAAAAAATATTAAAGAAATCTTATCTGAAAGAAATTATGATATGGCTCTAGCTGAAATAGGGCTTGTAAAACATTTCCATGAAGGTTACGATAAACAGAAATTTATTAGATTTGCTAATTGTTTTGATCGTGTACTTCATAGAATTATTTCAGGTAACAACTAGTCATCATCTTTAATTGATTCATTAATTGCGATAATACGATCTTTTCGTTCGAGGAATGCTTTTACCAAATTTGGATCAAACTGAGTTCCACTTGATTTTTCAATTTCAGAAATAACATCATCCATTGACCATGCCTCTTTGTAACATCTTCTATGACTTAAAGCATCAAAAACATCTGCAATAGCAACAATTCTTGCAGAAAGTGGAATTTCTTCACCTTTCATTACTTCAGCTTCCGGAATAGTTGTACCTGCAACATTAAATTTTGATAAATCAACTTTTCCTGGATAAGCTTTTTCACTGCCATCCCACCATTCATGATGATGTAAAGCAATATCCTGAGACATTTCATCTAAAGCAGTTTGTTCGCCATCTGCAAAAAGAGTTGCGCCTAAACAAGTATGACGCTGCATAATCATTCTTTCTTCAGGATCAAATTTAGCAGGTTTCTTAAGAATAACATCAGAAATACCAACTTTACCTACATCATGAAACATTGCGGCAATAGCAAGCATATCTTTAAAATTATCTATTTCTTCTTTAGATACTTTATTATTAAAAGCCCATCTATCGTAAATTTCCAGAGAAAACTTTGAAACACGTTCTACATGAGGCCAGGTTTCTTTTGGATCTCGTAATTCACTCATTTTCAATGTTCGTTGATTCATTTTACGAATTAAAGCAGTTCTTTCCAATGGTTTTATAACTGTTAACGCAAAATGATTAATCAAATCCTGTTTATTCTGACTAAAAGGAATTACTTCATGATGATCGTTTAATGCATTAATAATTTGAATTACACCGAATAACTCACCTGAAGAAGACAATAATGGAACTGTATACATTGAGTGAGTTTTATAACCAGTAAGAATATCTGTCTGTTGATTAAATTTATAAGGTGTATCTTCTGCTAAATTATAAACATCATCAATATTTAAGGCTTTTTTATTTAATGCAACCCATCCACAAATTGATTTTTCATTAATAGGAAAATCAAAACTTGTATATGGTAATTTTTCACCAGGTTTTAATGCACGTTCACGAGTTTCATTCTGACCATATTTAATCTGGAGACGAGATTCCCCTGTTTCAGAATCATGAATTACTTCGTAAATAGAACCAGCATCTGCATGAACAAGTTTTCTGGTTTCAGTCAGAATCCTTTCAAGCAAAGTATCTTTATCCTGAATAAGGGCTAATTCTTTTTCAATTTCAACAATAGTTTGAAGTCTGTCAGTTTTCTGTAAACATTCCTGTAAATCTGGTAAAACATCAGAACAAATAAAATGATTTAATGTAACCTGAGTTTCCAATGAAAAAGGAATAAAATTTCCCTGCTCGTCTTTTGCATTTATCAATTGAATTACAGCAAGAAGTTTTCCATCAGAAGAATTCAATGGACAAACCAGCATAGATTTTGTTCTATAGCCAGTTACTTTATCTAAAGTTTTATTAAAAGAATAAGGAACTTCCTCTGGTATATTATAAACATCAGGAATATTTTTTACCTGACCAGTTAATGCAACATAACCACAAATTGATTTTTCATCGATTGGAAAATGAAATAAAGAATAAATATTATCTTCCGGTTGATTGTTATTCAGGGTATCATTCTGTCCAACACGAATCTGAAGAAAAGATTTTTCATTGTCTTCGAAAGGAATATATATTGAACCAGCATCTGCATTAGTAACTTTTCTTGCTTCCTTCAGAATATCTTCCAGTAAAAGATCAATTCTTTTAGAGGAAATCTTATTATGAGAACAACTTTTTGAATCTTTTATATTTGTAATGTTTTCAATTGTATTTTGCACTATTTTGTCCTTTCCTGTTAATTGGAAACCATTCTATATTATGTTTTAAACAGAAAAAAAATCAAGTTAAAATACTGTTATGTTTCTTAATTATTGAAAAATAAATTGGACCTGCGCCATTCTGTTTATCAGGAAGAATTTCATAGCCGTATTTTGTTTTTTCAAAGCCAGGGATTTTTATATCTGTAAAATTTTTAATTTCCACAATTTCAGGTGAAGGTTCAAGAAGTTCAAAAGCATTTCCTGACTTATTGAATTTTTTATTTAATTTTTCAATCATTTCATCATTTTCTGCAGGACATAATGCACAGGTTGAATAAACCATTATACCATCAGGAGCTAATAACCTGTATGCAGAAGAAAGTAAAGCCCATTGTTCCATAGATACAGTTTTTATTCGGGATGGAGACCAGGTATTTAAATATTTAGGATCCAAAATTACATGTCTTTCGGAGGAACATGGTGCATCAAGCAAAATTCTATCAAAACATTCAGTTTGTCTTGTACACCAGGTTGCCCCATCACTACAAGAAACTGTAATTCTGGAAGAAATTTCTTCTGGAAGACAAGTCTGTACAACTACACTTAATCTATGTTTTCTGTCAGCAGAACGTTCATTTGAAGAAAGATGAGCATTATCTGGCATACGGGAAGCTAAAACTAAAGTCTTTCCACCAGGAGCAGCACACAAATCAAGAATATTTTCCGCATTTTTTAATGGTAAACACAGAGCTGCAAAAACACTGGCAGAATCTAAAAAATAAGATTTTTCTGCACCTGGAATTTTATATTCAACACTTTGATTTTCAAGAAAGAGAGATTCTTTTAAAGATTCCCATCTGCTTCCATAAATATTTTCATAATATTCATCAAAACCTTCTGCCCCAGAAAGTTTCTCTTTTTTCTGTTTCATTTTTTATTCCTGAAATAAATTGTTATTTGATTTTCGATATTCATAAAAATCTTCTGTGCGCTTATGAGATGTATCTGGATTAACCGGTTGTAATTCCCATCCATTTAAATTTTCATCTTCATTTATATCAAACTGAAGAATATGTTTTTTAATTTTAAATTCAATTATTCTTCTTATCGCAGCATTAATTTTTTCAACAAATTCATTATCTTCTATAGCTTTATTGTATAAAATCTTGGCCATAGAAGCAAAACGCTTTTCCGAAATCATGATTGAATCAATACCTGCATTAACAGCCATTAATACAGCTTTTTCAGGAGGATAATTATTTTTTGAAAGAGCCCCCATAAAAATATCATCTGAAAAAATAATTCCATTATAACCATATTTTTTTCTTAAAATATCGGTTACCCATACAGAAGAAAGACAAGCCGGAGTTTCTTTATCAACAGCTGTAGTTCTTGCATGAGACATTAAAATTCCAGAAGGATTTTCTTTTATTAATTCTTCAAAAGATTTTAAGGATTCAAATAAATCTTTTTCTGATAAATTAATTTCAGGTAAACCGGAATGAGGATCTGTATTAGAATTACCAGGAAAATGTTTTAAAACAGTTCCAATTCCATTATTTTCAAATTTTTTTACATTTAATTTTCCGTAATTTAATACTTTTTCAAAAGAACCATAACTTCTGCCATCTAAAAAATCTTTATTTGTATCTGTACAAACTTCGGCAACAGGAGCTAGATTTAAATGAAATCCTAAAGCGGCCATCTGTTTTGCCTGGTAAATAAATAATTTTTCTGCCTGATCTAATGATAAAGTATCTGATATTTCTTCTGCAGAAGGATATAATCCAGCAAGTCTTCTTAATCTATTAACTTTTCCACCTTCCTGATCAATAGATAAAAATGGTGGTGTAATATTATTATTTATACAGTAAGTATCAATGGAATTTGTAAAAGAAATAACTTCCTCTGGAGTATCTGCAAGATTAAATCCAAAAAACAAATATCCACCAGGAACAATATAGGAATCATCTTCAGCACATATTAATGACATCTTTTCGACAGGAGCAAATTTTCTATTACCATCAATATTTACTATAAACATCTGGCAAATTTTTTCCTGTAATGACATAGAATTAATATAATTGGTTATGGCTTTATCTTCCTGTTGTTTTCTATAGACCAATGCATTATGCAAATCATTTGAAGATTTATGAAGTAATTTTTCCTGTTCAGTTTTTTTTACTGAAATAATTTTTGGCTCTGATTTTCCACATGAACAAATTATAAAACATAAACTAAGTAATACAGCTGATAAATTTCTTTTTAACATATAGCTATTATAACGAATTTTTCATAAAACTACACATCTTTTTTATTGTATTAATTTTCAAGTAATTTGACTAAACCATTCAGTTTTATTATAATTTTAAACATTAATTAAAAAAGTGCATCACATTAGTTTAATGGATTAATAAAATGAGTAATCTTGGATATTTTTTCCTAAGAAAAAAGAAAACAATTTTAGTCATAATAATGGCACTTTCTCATCTGGCATTAACGATTCTTTTCGCCATTCTTGGAATTAAATTTCTTTCTATTTACAATGCAATAAGTACAGCTTTTTATGCTTTAATGCTTATTTATCATAATCAAATAAGTGATTATATTTTGATTCTTTCTGTTGCTATTGAAATTCCAATTTATTCCATAGTTGCCACTTCTTTTATGGGAAATAATTCTGGAACATTACTTTACCCTTTTTCAATGCTTATGGGTGTTTTCTTATATAGCGTAAACGAATCTTATTCTGTAAAAAAATATTTACTTACATCAATTCCTTGTATTATTGCCATTCTTTTAATTACAATCTGGCCTTTTCCACAGATTCTGCAGGATGATACTTTTAAAACATTAATTTACATGAATAAACTTTTTTCTAGTATAATTGCTATTAGTTGTATTATTTATTTATGTATTTCTACAAATCAGGATCTGGTTATTTCCAACAAAAAAAATGCAAAATATATAGAAAAACTTAGATTTATGTCAAATTATGATCCATTAACAAAGATTTTAAATAGACGTTCCACTATGAAAAAACTGGAAAATATAAACGTTTATACTCTTGTAATGTTTGATATAGATGATTTTAAAAAATTCAATGACACTTATGGACATGAAGCTGGAGATGAAATTCTGGTTGAATTATGTAACAGAATCAGTAAAACTTTACCAGAGAATGCAATTTTCTCCAGATGGGGTGGCGAAGAATTTATAATAATTTTCCCTGATCATTCAGATCAATCAATATTAAAAATTACTGAACTTTGTTCCGTTGTAAATGGAACTCCTTTTAAACTGAAAACTGTAACAACTCCAATTTCAATTACAGGTGGTGTTTCCCTTTCAAAACCAGGCTTACCTTTTGAAAAAGTTTTCTCTGAAGCAGATTCTCTTTTATATATTGGCAAAGGAAATGGTAAAAATCAAATTGTATTCCCGAAATCATAGTAAACTGATATAATTTTTATATGAAAAAAATTGCTGTAGTAACAGGTGCCAGTTCTGGTCTTGGCGAAGAATTTACAAAACAAATATCCATACAGAGTACTTTTGATGAAATCTGGATAATTGCCCGAAGAGAAGACAAACTGATTTCATTGGCGAATTCTTTAAATTCCCAATTGAACAAAGAATTGATTCGTCCAATTGCAATGGACATTTCAGGAAAAGATGGCGTTGAAAGATTTAATCAGTTTATTGAATCAGAAAATCTTAAATTAAAAAACACAAACGAAACTCTTGAGATAGGACTTTTTGTTAATAACGCAGGTTTTGGAACCTATGGACCTTTTACAGAAACCTCGTATAAAAGAGAAATGGAAATGATTGATTTAAACTGTACAACTCTTACCGGATTGTGCGGAATAATCATTCCTTATATGAAAAATGGATCTGTTTTGATTAATACAGCAAGTCTTGCAGGTTATATGCCTTTAGGAAATTTTGCAGTTTATGCAGCGTCGAAAGCTTATGCTTTAAATTTCACAATCGCTCTTGCAGCGGAATTAAAAGAAAAAGGAATTAAAGTTTGTGCATTATGTCCAGGTTCGGTTAGCACAGAATTTTCAAACGTTGCATCAAATGGAGCAAGAAAAGAAGTAAAAGGTGGAATCAGTACTGAAAAAGTAGTCCGCCAGTGTTTAAAACGAGCATATAAGGGTAAGAAAACATCACTGTTAAGATTTAAATGGAAATTCAATTCTTTTTTAAGTAGGATTGTTGGAAGATATACAGTTGCAAGATTCACTTATAAATTTAATCCCCGTCCTCATAATCCGGATTAATACATAGAGGTAAAAAAATGAATAATATTAGTAAAGAAATTATCAATAATGCACTTTTTACTGATTTTTATGAATTAACAATGGCTCAAGGTTATTGGAAAGAAAACATGAATCAGGATGTGGTTTTTGATATGTTTTTCAGAAAAAATCCTTTTAATGGAGGATTTTCAATTTTAGCTGGAAACGAAACTTTACTTGATGCAATTACCTCCTTTCATTTTGAAAAAGAAGATATAGATTATTTACGTCAGCAGAAAATCTTTGAAGAAGGCTTTTTAGATTATCTAAAAGATTTCAAATTTACTGGTGATATTTATACAATGGATGAAGGAACGGTTATTTTCCCACAAGAACCAATAGTTAGAATTCATGCAAATCTTATAGAAGCACAAATTCTTGAAGGACTTGTCCTTAATACAGTTAATTTCCAAAGTTTGATTGCAACTAAAACAGCAAGAATCTGGCTGGCAAGTAAAAAAGCTCCTATTATGGAATTTGGTTTAAGACGAGCTCAGGGACCTGATGGAGCAATGAATGCAACAAGAGCAGCATATATTGGTGGTGCAGCAGGAACTTCGAATACTTTAGCAGGAAAAGTTTATGGAATTCCAGTTATGGGAACAATGGCCCATTCCTGGATAATGTCTCATTCATCTGAGCTTGAAGCATTTAGATCTTATGCGAAGATTTATCCGGAAAACTCTACATTCTTGATTGATACTTACGATACACTTAATTCAGGAATTAAAAATGCTATTATTGCAGGCGGAGAACTTATTGAAAAAGGATATAACTTTGGCGTAAGACTTGATTCTGGAGATATTTCATATTTAACAAGAGAAGTTAGAAAAGAACTTGATAGAGCCGGTTATCCACAGGCAAAAATTTCTGTTTCAAATGAATTAACAGAAGAAATTATTTCAACCCTTACTGCAAGTGGAGCTCCTATTAACAGCTGGGGAGTCGGAACCCATATGGTAACAGGTGGAAATGAATCATCATTTACAGGGGTTTATAAACTTGCTGCACGTCACGATAAAGAAACTGACAGAATGCTTCCAACAATGAAATTTAGCGATAATCCAGCAAAAACTACAAACCCTGGAATTAAAAATGTTTACAGACTTTTTGATTCAAATGGAATGGCCAGTGCAGATATTCTGGCATTGGAAGATGAAATTCTCGAAACTGGAAAAGAATATAAATTCCATCATCCAATGGTTGATTACCGTCAGTTTATTTTTACTCCTTCAAAAATTGAACCACTTTTAAAAAAACGTATTGAAAAAGGAGCTCGATTAACAGAAAGAATTCCTGATTCAGAACAATTAAAAATCAGCAGAGAAACAATGCAATCTCAGTTAGAAACTTTTGATGAATCATACAAACGAATATTAAATCCTCATATTTATAAAGTTTCCTTAACAGAAGAATTAACACAACTTAAAAAGAAATTTATTGAAGAAAATATTCAATAATTTATGGTAAGTAAAGAGGCTGTACATTTCGTAAAGATTTGAACAGCCTTTCTTTTTTTAACTGATCTCCATCTGTTAATTGTTCAAGTTTTGTTCTGGCATTTTTTCTTGTAGAATTTTCCTGATAATCACAAGTACAAGTAAATCCAAAGTAGCCGTCTTTTTTGGCTTTATTAATTAATGAATCTTCAGAAACATAGCAAAGAGGCCTTATTATTGTAAGAGGATAGTTTTCATATTGAAGTTTTGGAGTCATTGATGATAACTCCCCTTTTTCCAGCATATTCATTAATAAAGTTTCCAGAATATCATCCATATGATGACCTAAAGCTATTTTATTAAAACCATTTTTCAGGGCATAATTAATCAGTTCTGTTCGTCGCTGAGTAGAACACCAATAACAACTCATTTTCTGATTTGATTTTATTCTTTCTAAAATATTTACTTTGATTGATTCATATGGAACTTTCCATTCATTAAATAAGGATAAAATTCCACTTGGAAAAGAAGGTGCAAAATCTGTTTGGATATTAAGTGCTTTATATTCAAAATCTGAATCAGGTCTTTTTTTTCTATCAGAAAAATATTGAATTAATGCTGTAGAATCTTTTCCACCAGAAGCTCCAATTAAAATTCTATCACCTTTTTCTAAAAGATTATAATCAAATATTGCTTTATCAATTAAACTGGATAATTTTGGATTTCTTCTCATTTTTATAGATCCTTATTAACATAAATCTCAAAATTTTTAAAAACAGCTCTTCCACCACAATTTTTTGTTGAATAACAGAATAAAGCAAATCTGACACCTACAAATTGATCTAAAGTATATCTAAGTTTTACAGGATTTCCTACTGATACGAATTCATTTTTTTCATTATTGAAATAACTGAAAACTACCTGTTCAGAATTGTAATGCAAAGAAAAATCCATTTTTAATTTAATTTTACTTGAAGTAAAATTTTCTTCATAAAGAATATCAGGTAAATCATCATCATAAACATTCATAGTCCATGGTGAATAAAGAATTGAATGAGAAGCTGTTACAAGTTTAATTTTTCCATCTTTTTTCGTTAACCCTATAAAACCGTATTCACCTTCCAAAGCACAAAAACCTGCATAATCACCTTCTTCTAAATCAGAAACATCCATTTCCACAGTTGCACTGCATTCCTCTGAAAAACTTCTTTGTGTCAATGTATTAGCAGCCTGTACAACATTTTTAACTGTTTTATCTGTTGTTATGGAAAATTCATTTTCTTTAAGAGAAATAAGTTTTTTTTCTGGAATATGATTCCACTGCCACCAGGGATTCAGTTTTCCATTCTTATCAAGAAAATTATTTCCATATAATGGTGCATATTCATAATCAGGATTGTTTTCTATAACCGTACATTCACTAACAGCAATTGAATTTTCACCAAAAACTGGAAAATCATTATTAAAATCAACTGGAACCAGAACAGGAATCCTTCCTAATGCACCATGATCTTGAAACAAAACTCCATACCATTTTCCATCTGAAGATTGTACAATTCCTCCCTGGGCAACTCCGCTATTCCAGTTATCCAGATCAGAACAAAGAACGTCACCACCTGTATAATTTCCATCAATTCTATCAGAAACAAAACAAGCTTCCGTTCTCATTTTTCCTTTTGGCATATGAATAAAAAAGCCATAATATTTTCCATTGATTTTATAAAAATGACATCCTTCATAACCAAGAATAATTTCATCTCTATTGTCTGAAATAATTATTTTATTAAGTCCATTTTCTTTTGGTTTTAACAGATTTTTTTCCATTTCAGTAATATGAATTTCTGTATTTCCATAAATCAAATAAGGTGTATCATCATCTTCAAAAAAAAGAGAAACATCATGATAAAAACCTTGAATTTCATTTTTTTCCCAGGGACCAGTTATTTCTGAAGAAGTAAACAAATAGGTTTTATGAGTATCATTTGCAACAAAGATAATATAGAATTTATTTTTATGATATCTAAGAGTTGCAGCCCACATTCCTTTACCATAAATTCCTATATTATCTGATAATTTTTGAGCACTAGTACAATCCAGTTCATCATATACATAGGTACAAAATTCCCAGTCCAAAAGATTATATGAACGTAAAATTACACAACCTGGCATAAAATGCATAGTTGTTGAAACCATATAATATGTATTATTTACGCGAATAACATCTAAATCAGGATAATCACTTGGAATAATATTTGCCGAACCAGTTTTATAAATCATGAAGAAAACCTCTTAAACAGTTAATATTATAATAAAATATTTTAGAAAAAAATATTACAGATAAACGAAAATTTATGTTTTTGATTTATTAAACTCAATATATAATTAAATTGATAAGGAAAAATTCTTAATAAAAATTATTTTATTGAAAAAATAACTTTTTGTTATAAAATTATTTATATAAAAGAAGAGGAGAATTATATGGCATGGAGTTCTAACAAACAATTTAAAATCTCAAATGTTGCTATATTCGCACTTTATGGCAGCATGCTAGTCCCTGGTCTTGTATATTATCTTTCAATGGCCAGCAGCAGTTTTCTTACAAAAGAAGAACTTAGAGCATCTTTTTTTGGTTTTTCAACAATAATACCTTTACTTTTATCACTTTTATTACCTGCAATTTTTCTTCTGGTACTTAATAAAAAATTATGTGCCTATGATGGAACTCAGGAGAAAATTGAAAAAACGAATAAGTATTTAAGAGATATGAAAGTATCTATTATTATTATTGGAGTTTTTCTTCATACAATTTATGCGCTCGGTCTGGCAGCAAATCCTATAACAGCACATTTACCTTTACAGGGAATTAATCATAGTCATCCAATATTAAATTTGTTTTTTGCATATATGGGTCTCGCATTCCAGTTATGTCCAATAGGAATTCTTATTTATTTATCAGAAATTGAAAAACATTTTTATAAAATTCCTTATTACGGTAAATATAAAACATCATCTATAAGATCTCGTCTTATTTTATCAGTTGTAATTAATATTTTAGGATTGCTTTTTGCTACTGCAAATCTTTGTCTTTCTATGGTTGATTCACAAAACCCTATTAGAGTTGCCAATGGATTTGTTCCAGTCATTATTCTAGGAGCTTTCTCATTATTAACTTGTGTTCTTATTAATGCAAAAACAATTAATATTGAAATTAAACGTTCAAAAAAATTCATTGAAAAACTAACAGCAAGAGATTATTCCATTGATGATATTAGAATCAGAACAAGAAATGAATTTGGATTAATTCAGCTTCATCTTAATGAATTAAAAAATACAACGCGAAAAATTATGGATGAACTTTCAGAAGGTGTAAATGGAACTCTTGAAGTAACAAGTGAAATTGGAGAAACAATTAACGATTCTTCAAAAAAAATTGAAAATGTTACTAAAACTATAGCTTCTGTAAAAGATGAAATGAACAATCAATCTGCGGGAGTTGAAGAAGCAAATGCTACAACAGAACAGATTATGCGTCGTATTCAGGATTTAAATGGAGCAATTGAAAATCAATCTTCAGGAGTTGAACAATCTACTGCAGCAATTGAACAGATGGTTGCTAATATAGGAAGTGTAAATAAAATTCTTGAAAAAAATACCCTTGCCGTTAATCAGCTTAGTTCTGCCTCGGAAGATGGTCGGAAAAAAGTTGAACTTGCAGTTACAACTTCTCATGATGTAATTGAACAGTCAGCAATGCTTATTCAAGCAAGTACAACAATTCAGAATATTGCAAGTCGTACTAACCTTCTTGCAATGAATGCCGCAATTGAATCTGCCCATGCAGGAGAAGCAGGAAAAGGATTTGCAGTTGTTGCTAATGAAATTCGAAAACTTGCAGAACAATGTTCTAAACAGGCAAAAATAATTGCAGAAAACTTAAATGTTTTTTCAGAATCAATCAGTAATGTATCAGAAAACACTAAAGAAGTTCAGGAACAATTTGATGTTATTTATAATCTTGCTCAGGAAGTACATCAGCAGGAAACAATTTTAGCAAATGCTATGCAGGAACAAAATGATGGAAACCAGCAAGTTCTCGAAGGAATCAGATCTATTAACAGTTCTACAGCAGTTGTAAAAGAAGGTTCAATAGAAATGATGAATGGTGGTGAACAAATTGTTGAAGAAATGAAAATTTTAATTGATACAACTCATAGAATTAATGAACACATGGATACTATAAAAGATGATGTTAATTCTGTATTTGTTTCAATCTCTGATACAAATAATCACGCTGAAAGTAATAAAGATAAAGTTCTTGTTCTCAAAGAAGAGTTTGATACATTTAAATTACGAAATGATTAATAAAACTCTGTTGATTAAACATAATTGCTACTAAAACGACGAGGGTAAGGCACACTGTTGCTTAAACTCTTGGCTTCGACGTTTTTAAAATCTTAATAAATAAGAAAAACTTAGTTCTATATTATCTGTAGAACTAAGTTTTTTTATTTTAAATTACATATTACTTAAAAAAACTTCTGCATAAAACTTACAGTTGTTCCATATCTGTAATATTTTTTCATTTCTTTATTATCAAAATGATTGTTTTTTGTATTATTCTGAAATAATTTAGTTTTTGCAAATCTATATAATAAAATTGCTCCAACAATAGAAATTAATGGCCATACTGGGAAAATATATAAAATAATTGCTGATCTGCCAGCAAGCAAGAAAGGAAGAATAAGAAATAAAGCTGCAACAGCACAAACCATTAACAACAAAAGAGGAACATTTTTATTAAATTCATCACAAACAGACCAATCCTGATGAATTTTTATTTTTTTATAAGATTCAATTTCATCTTCTGTTCTGAATTGGCCATTATTAAAATAAAAACAAAAATCCTGAAATTTATTATATTCGGGAACAAGAAGAGGCTCTATTTGAGCAATAATTTTTGCTTTACGATTAAGTTCTGCAATTTGAGATGATGAAAGTGATTCACCTGTATAAGGATTTACTTTTGTTGATTCTTTAAGAGATTTTTCAACAACTGATTTAATAGTGTAGAATTTGTTTTTTAAGATCTGAAATTTCTTAAGATCATCAGAATTAGTAAGATATTTTGCTTCAAACATGGGCGTCCTCCATTTATTAAGTTTATTTATAACATAGTAAAGAATTTTCACTTTGCAAGGTTACAAACAATTTTTTTTCAATTTTTTTTGGAAGACACCCTGTTTTAATTAAATTTTTTATGCTTCTTTTTTAGTTGGTTTTACAAGGAATAAACTTAAACAAAGAGCAACAATATAAAGAATACCAGTAACAATTAATACATTCTGATATCCAGTTGGATTTACAGTTACACCATGAATTTCAACCGGACTACCGAAATGTTCCACAATGAAGTTTGCCATCTGATTACCAGTTAATCCAGCAAATGCCCATGCTGAAAGTGTAATTCCATGAATTGCTGAAATAGAACCCATACCATAATGATCAGAAAGAAGTGTTGGAACATTTGAGAAACCACCACCATAACCAGCATTAACAATGAAGATAAGAGCAAGTACAAAAATAATAAGAATAATATTTCCTTCTCCGTTTGCAATACCTTTTGTAAAGTAAACTATAGCAGTAAATACAATCGAAAGAATGAAAATTAATTTATAAATTGTGTTTCGGTCTTTCATTTTATCTGCCCATGCAGAGAATCCAAGACGACCACCAGCATTGAAAATTGCAGAGATTGTAGAAATAATTCCTACTGAACCTGCAAGTCCAATACATTTAACAATCATTTTTTCCTGTGAAATTAATGCAAGACCACAAGTAATGTTTAAATAGAACATTAACCAGATACCAATGTATGAAGCAATTGGTTCTCGTTTAAGAGTTGCAAGAATTCCTTCATCTTTAGATTTAGTTGCAGGTTCATGCCAATCTGCAGGTTTTGCAAGCATCAAGTGACCAACAAACATCATTACAAAGTAAACAGCTGCAAGGATGTAGAACATTTTAAAGATTCCGCCTTCCCCAAGATTATCAAGCAATGCCTGCATAATTGGAGATGCAATAGCTTTTGCTGCACCAAATCCAGCAACTGCAAGACCTGTAGCAAGACCTTTTTTATCTTTAAACCAAAGCATCAAAGTCTTAACAGGAGAAAGATATCCTGTACCAAGACCAATACCCATTATAAAACCATAACAAACGTAAATTCCAATTAATGAAAGATAACTTCCCTGATGCTGTCCACCGTACCAGATAAAGAAACCAGTACCAGCCATACCAGCCGCAAAAGTAATTGCAGCAATTAAAGAAGACTTGTGAATATTCTTTTCAACAAGATTACCAAGGAAAGCAGCAGACATACCTAAGAAGAAAATAGCTAAACTGAATGCCCACTCTGTTGCTCCTTTAGAAAAGCCAATATAATCAGCAATTTCCTGACTAAAAATAGACCAGCAGTATACAGTTCCGATTGAACAATGCAAAAGCAAAGCAGGAATTGCACCACGAATCCATTTGTTCTGAATGTTTTTCATACTAAACCTCATAGTTTTAGTGTTTTTTGTTTTCTTGACATTTTATCATTTTTTGTTAAATAAGTATAGTAAGTATAATAAGTATAAAAATTTAATACAAATAACTGAATGTAAGAAATGTGAAGTGCTGAATTAATAGAGAGCCTTATATTAATTAAAAACAAATTATAAAGATACAACCAGAAACTGCTACAATTCAGGCTACAGTGCATGCCTAAAATAGAAAATTTGTTAAAAAAATTATTTATCGTTTAAAACAAAAAAAACAGTCCAGTGGACTGTTTTTTTTGTTTTAATCCATTGTATAACAGTGGACCTCTTTTTAGTGTTTACTTAACAAATGGTTCGCCCGATAAATCGGGCGCCGTAGGATATACAGTAGCCTGCACACCTATTTCGTAAGCAATAAATTATCTTAGAAACTACCAGCTACTGCAACTGCACAAGCAACAGTGCAGCCTACCATAGGGTTGTTACCCATTCCCATGAATCCCATCATTTCAACGTGAGCTG
>JAKSTJ010000029.1 GCA_024402635.1 Treponema sp.
CGATGCTTGCAATGCTGAACTTGTTTCAGCATTTCTCATACTATTACCTCGATAAATCAATCCAATCTTTATTATAAGTTTCTATTAAGTTGATTTTCCAATCTCTATGCCAATTCTTAAGTTGTTTTTCTCTGGCAATAGCTGCTTTTATATCATTACATTCTTCAAAATATACAAGTTTAGAACATTCATACCTATCGGTAAAACCTTCGTATATATGATTTTTATGTTGATTCACTCTTTTCTGAAGATCACTTGTTACTCCTATATATAAAACAGAATTATATTGATTCGTCATAATATATACATAGGCTTTTTTAATTGTAGTTATACAGACTCCTTTTTTATATTATTGGTGAGATCCCGAAACTAGTTCGGGATGACAGTTTTTTTTGCATTATCGGTGAGATCCCGAAATAAATTCGGGATGACGCTTTTTTTTACATTATTGGTGAGATCCCGAAACCAGTTCGGGATGACGCTTTTTTTGCATTATCGGTGAGATCCCGAAACTAGTTCGGGATGACAGTTTTTTTGCATTATTGGTGAAATCCCGAAATAAATTCGGGATGACGCTTTTTTTTTTTGCATTATCGGTGAGATCCCGAAACCAGTTCGGGATGACGCTTTTTTTTTGCATTATCGGTGAGATCCCGAAATAAATTCGGGATGACAGTTTTTTTTGACAACTATTCGTCTAAGGTAATTCTATTTCCAGTGTAGAGGAAGTAGTAACGGCCTTTTGCGGCGATTAACTGTTCGTGAGTACCACGTTCAATTATATTACCATGTTCAAGAACAATAATTTCATCTGCATTGCGGACTGTAGAAAGACGATGGGCAATTACAAAAGTTGTACGGCCTGCCATTAAACTGTCCATACCTTTTTCAATTAATTTTTCTGTACGAGTATCAATTGAAGAAGTTGCTTCATCCAAAACTAATACTGGAGGATCAGCTACTGCGGCACGAGCAATGGCTAAGAGCTGTCTCTGTCCCTGACTTAATGACGCTCCATCACCTGTAATAACAGTATCATAACCTTGTGGTAAATGTTTAATAAAACTGTCTGCATTGGCAAGTTTTGCTGCCTCATAAACCTGAGCATCAGAAGCATCAAGATTTCCGTAACGGATATTATCTTTAATTGAACCTGTAAACAAATGGGTTATCTGCTGAACCATTCCTAAAGATTTTCGTAAAGAAGCCTTGCTTATCTGATTCAATGGAATTCCATCATAGGTAATGTGACCATTTTCTTCCAGAACATCATAAAAACGGGTAAGAAGATTAATTGTTGTTGTTTTTCCTGATCCTGTAGAACCGACTAAAGCAATCTTCATACCAGGTTTAGCATGAATGTTGATATCGTGAAGTACAGTTTTTTCTGGAACATAACCAAATGTTACATTATCAAATTTTACTTCACCTTCCAGTTTTTTCAGAGAGTTATCAGCTGGATTTTTCCATGCCCATTCACCGGTAAATGCATAAGATTGAACCAATTTAGCAGTTCCATCTTTCTCTTTAGCTTCATATGCATTTACAAGAGTATATTTACCTTCATCAATTTCAGGTTCTTCATCAATAACTGCGAAAATTCGTTCTGCACCGGCCAATGCATTCAATACACTGTTGGCCTGCTGACTCATCATAGAAATTGGCTGACTGAATGAACGTGTATACTGAAGGAAAGCGGCAATTGTACCAATATCAAGAGCGCCAGTAAACCAGTTGAATGTGCCTTCATGTAAATTTCCAAGAATCATTACGGCAGCACCAATAATTGCAACAATAGCATATTGAGCATGAGACATATTATTAGTAACAGGTCCTAAAACACCACCAAAAGTCATGGCAGTTGTACCGGCTTTTCTTAAATTTTCGTTTAAGTTTCCAAATTCATTTTTTGCTGTTGGTTCATAATTGAATACTTTTACAATTTTCTGACCTTCAATCATTTCTTCAATATAACCGTTTAATTCACCAACTGCTTTCTGATTTTCACGGAAAGCTTTTGCGGAACGTTTACCAATTGCAGCAACTAGCATAAAAATCAGATACATGGAAACCAGCATTACAACTGTAAGCATTGGACTTAAAGAAATCATCATTGCAAGAACTGAAACAACTGTAATTACCGAAGATAAAAGCTGAGGAATAGTCTGACTGAGCATTTCTCGCATTGTATCTGTATCATTGGTAAAACGTGACATCAATTCGCCATGAGTATGAGCATCGTAATATTTTATAGGAAGCTTTTCCAGCTTTTCGAATAATTCGCAGCGAAGATTAAACAGAAGATTTGTTGAAATATAAATCATCAGTCTGGAATTACACCAGGAAGCAAAAGCTCCAAGCACAAAAACACACAATGCAGCAATCAAAAGTATTGCAAATCCTGTCATTAATCCTGAAATATCAGCTAATGACTGGCCTGCAGCAATCTGTTCTGCCATTGGAATTACATAATTATTTAATGCAGGTTTAATGAGATAACTACCTACAACACTTGCCCCGGAACTGACAATTACACAAATAAATACAATAATCCACAGAGCTTTAAATTTTCCCATTAGGGAAAGAATTCTACCAAATGTTTTTTTGGCATTTTTTGGTTTTGCAAAACCTTTTCGTGGTGGCATCTCTTCCTCCTAACTTAAATCAGCGTCGCCGCTACCCTGCTGCTGAGACTCAAATACTTCACGATAAATTTTGTTATTTTCCATTAATTCATCGTGAGTTCCAAAACCACTGATTGCACCGTCATCAAGAACAAAAATAACATCTGCATCTTTTACAGAAGAAATTCTCTGAGCAATAATAATTTTTGTTGTTTCTGGAGCAAGTTCTTTTAAAGCGGCACGAATTCTTGTTTCTGTAGCTGTATCAACTGCAGAAGTACTGTCATCTAAAATAAGAATTTTTGGATTCTTAAGAAGAGCACGGGCAATACAAAGTCTCTGCTTTTGTCCACCAGAAACATTTACACCACCCTGTCCCATTTCTGTTTCATATTTATCCGGGAATGATTCAATAAAAGAATCAGCATCGGCAGCAACACAAGCTTCTTTAATCTGTTCGTCGGTAGCGTTTTCATTTCCCCATTTAAGGTTTTCTTTAATTGTTCCGGAAAATAAAACGTTCTTCTGTAAAACCATAGAAACACTTTCACGAAGAGATGTAATATCGTAATCACGAACATCGACTCCACCAACTTTTACAGAACCGGAAGTTACATCATAAAGACGAGGAATCATGGAAACCAATGTTGATTTTGAAGAACCAGTTCCTCCGATAATACCAACGACCTGTCCGCTTTTAATGGAAAGATTTATATTTTTAAGAACCAGGTTATTTTTATCTTCAGTATAAGTAAACGAAACATCTGAAAAATCAATAGAACCATCTTTTACATCTTTAACAGTATTTTCTTTATTCGAAATATGAGGAACTTCATCCAAAACTTCAACAATACGACCAATAGAGGCTCTAACCATTACAAGAGAAACGAAAATCATTCCCAGGAACATTAATGAAGAAAGAACCTGAGTAACATATGTAAAGAAAGAAATTAACTGTCCAGACTGCATTTCGCCCATTACAACAAATTTTCCACCAAACCACATTACAGCAATCATTGAAAGATACATTACTATCTGCATGATTGGCATAATAAAGATGATGATTTTTTCTGCGCTTACCTGAGCCTTTTTTACGTTTTCTGCGGATTTTCTGAATTTCTTTTCTTCGTGTTCACCCCGAACATAAGCTTTTACAACTCGAATACCAATAAGGTTTTCCTGAATTGCACCGTTCATTCCATCAAACATTTTCATCATACGTTCAAAACGAGGGTGAGCCAATGAACCTAAACCAATAATTGCAATAATTAAAACAGGAATTGCAATAAGGAATACCATTGCCAGCTGAGTATTGATTCTCATTGCCATAATAGTTCCAGCAATTAACATAAACGGAGAACGAACACACATATGAATAAGCATTCGGTATACGTTTTGTGTCATATTTACATCAGTTGTAAGACGAGTAACTAATGAAGCAGTACTGAACTTATCAATATTTGCAAATGAAAAATCCTGGATTTTATTGAACAGTCGTTTTCTTAAATTGAATGCAAAGCCCTGTGCGGCTCTTGTTGAAAAAACTGTTCCCAGAACACCACAAATCAAGGAAATCACAGCTAAAGAAATCATAAGTATACCGGTTTTAATTACGTAAGGTAAATCATGATTCTGGATTCCCACATCAATAATATTGGCCATAACAAATGGAATTATTACTTCCATAATAACTTCACCAATCATGGCTACTGGAGACAAAATAGTATTGATTACATACTTCTTTTCTAATCCAGTTAAAAGTTTGCGTATTTTAGTCATAAGAACAAATTTATCTATATTTTTATATTAAGACAATAGAATAAAGAGTTTATAACAAAATTTTTCGTAAAAAAAATAAAAGTATTTGATTAAAAAAAGCAGATTTTTTTATAATTTTGGTCCGAAATCATATTTTATCTGCATATTTATAGAAAAGAGGTCAAAATGATAAAATTAAATCGACGCCACAAAGATTCTATATTTCGTGCACTTTTTTCTGATAAAGAAAACTTTCTTTCATTGTACAATGCATTACATGACACAAACTTTACTTTAGAAACAACTGATATTCAACCTTTAGAAATTAAACAGACAATGTATACCACATACAAAAATGATGTTTCTATGTTGATTAATGGAGAACTAATTGTGTTACTGGAGCATCAGTCTACTATTAATAACAACATGCCTTTCAGATGCCTGGAATATATTACAAGACTATATGAACATCTGCTGAAAAATGAAAATCGTTACAAAGAAACAATTATCTCCCTTCCTGTTCCTGAATTTTATGTTTTCTATAACGGAAACAAAGAACTCAAAAATAATACAATTCTAAAATTATCCGATGCATATAAAAAGCGGCCAAAAATTATTCCCTTAGAATTAAATGTTATTGTCAAAAACATAAAATCTACCACATCGCAAAATTCAGAATTGAAAATGATGAAACACTGTACTATATTAAAAGAGTACTCAAGATTTATTGAAATTATAGAAGAACATAAGAGAAATAAACGTGGTTTGAAAAAAGCAATCCAAGCTTCTATAAAAGAAGGAATCCTTAGTGAGTTTTTGGAAAACAATTTTAAAGAGGTAATGAATATGCTTTGTGCAAGATATAGTTACAAAACAGATGTAAGAGTAAAAGCCCAGGAACAAGCAGAAGAATTAGCTAAGGATATTGCCAAAAATATGGCAAAAGATATGGCCCAAGATCTCGCTAAAGACATGGCAAAAGATATGGCGAATGATTTAGCAAAAAATATGGCCATAGATCTTGCCAAAGACCTTGCAAAGGATATAGCTAAAGAAATGGCACAAGATATTGCTAAAGAAATAGCAAAGGATATGGCAGAAAACGTAAAATTGAACATCACTAAACAAATGATTGAAAAAAATATACCAGTAAATACTATCTCCGAAATTACAGGGATTTCAGAAGAACAAATACTAAAACTGTAATTTCTTTATTATCCCAAGCACATTATAAGAAGATGTTTTTTCATTTATCATTTTCTTTTTTTCATTTATAATAAGTATATGGCAAATAATACAATTCCTTCTAGAAAAGATGTCCCTGCTAAAGACAAATGGGACCTTTCATCATTATTTAAATCAGATACTGAATGGGAAGAAGCTTTAAAGGAAGTTCCTTCATTAACAAAAAAAGTTGTAGCTTTTAAGGGCAGATTAGGTGAATCAGCTGAAACTTTATTAGAAGCAATGAAAGCAGTAGAAGCAGTAAGCTTAAAAATTGAAACTGTTTACCATTATGCTTCTTTACTAGATGCTGCTGATGCTAACGATTCCAGTTCTACTGATAAAAATGGCCGGGCAATTATGGCATATACTCAGATGGGTGCCGAATTAAGTTTTTTTGATCCAGAGTTACAATCTATTGATGAAAAAACATTAAGAGAATGGATTTCTCGACCAGAATTTGCTGATTATAAAATTAATATTGAAAAACTTTTATACTTAAAACAATATATTTTATCTGAAAAAGAAGAACGTATTCTTTCACTTCAGGGACAGACCTCTGAAACTGCTGATACAACTTTTGGCGTGCTTACAAATGTTGATATGAACGAAACTTTTGGAACTGTTACAGTTGATGGAGAAGAAAAACCTCTTACAGAAACAACCTGGTCTGTTTTCCTTCATTCTCAGAACAGAAAAATTCGGGAAGAAGCATACAAAAAATTCTATAAAAAATATGAAGAACACCAGCATACAATCGCATCTTTATATGCAGGCTCTGTAAATCAGGATATTTTTATTACCAGAGCAAGAGGTTATAATTCTGCATTGGAACGAGCACTTTATTCTAATAAAGTTCCAGTTTCTGTTTATCATAATCTTATTGATTGCATTCATAAAAATCTTGATACATTACACGACTATTATTCATTAAGAAAAAAAGCTTTGGGACTTGAGGAATTGCGTCATTATGATGTTTATGTTCCTCTTGTAAAATCTGTTGATTCTCACACCACTTATGAAGAAGCAGTTGAAATCTGTAGAAAAGCGTTAGCTCCATTAGGTAAAGAATACACTGACAGACTTTGTGATGGGCTTTTAAATGGCTGGGCTGACCGTTATGAAAATAAAGGTAAAAGGTCCGGGGCTTTCTCCAGCGGATGTTACATTGGAAATCCTTACATTTTACTTAATTATAAAGAAGATGTTATTCGTGATGTATTTACAATGGCTCACGAAGGTGGTCATTCTATGCACAGCTGGTATTCAGTTCATAACAATCCTTTTATGTGCTATGACTATACAATTTTTGAAGCTGAAGTTGCATCTACCTTTAATGAAGAATTGGTTTTTGAATATCTTTTGAAAAATGCAGAATCTAAAGAAATGAAAACTTATCTTTTAAGTATGCGTGCTGATGATATTCTTGCAACTTTATTCCGACAGACAATGTTTGCAGAATTTGAATTAAAAGCTCATGAACTGGTAGAAAATGGAACTCCATTAACAGCTGAACTTTTACGTAAAATCTATCGGGAACTTCTGGAATTATATTTTGGACCAGAAATGCATTTTGAAGAAAATTCAGATATGGAAGGTTTAAGAATTCCTCACTTCTATTCTGCTTTCTATGTTTACAAATATGCTACAGGAATTTCTGCAGCTCTTGCTCTTGCAAAACGGGTTCTTAACGGCGGAGACAAAGAACGGGAAGACTACTTTAAATTCCTTAAATCTGGCGGTTCAAGATATCCAATTGAAAGTCTTAAAGTTGCTGGCGTTGATATGGAAAAAACAGAACCAGTTCAGTCAGCCTGCGATGAATTTAAGAAAATTGTAGATGAATTAAAAACTTTATTATAATCAGGAGAAACAAATGGCTAAAACTGCTGCTGTATTTTTTGCGGATGGATTTGAAGAAATTGAAGGTCTGTCCCCAGTTGATTATTTAAGACGCGCTGGAGTAGAAGTTACAACTGTTGGCGTTGTTGGAAAATCTTTTAATGACACAATGATTGTTACTTCTTCTCATAAAATTCCAATTATTACTGATACGACTTTAGATGTATATCTTGCTGAACACAAAGACAATCTGCCTGACTGTGTGGTTTGTCCTGGAGGTTCAGTTGGAGCAGACAATCTTGCTGCAACACCAGATCTTCTTGCTTTTCTTGAAAAATGTTTTGATGCAGGAAAATTAACTTCTGCCATTTGTGCTTCCCCTGCAGTTGTATTTGGAAAAACAAAAATTACAGCAGGAAAGAAATGGACATGTTATCCAGGAATGGAAACCTGTGCAAAAGAAGAATATCTTTCTAAATATGAAAACAATGTTTTTGTTACAGATGGAAATGTTGTTACAGGCAGAGGTCCAGGAGCCAGCGAACAGTTTGCAATGGAACTGGTTCGCATTTTAGCTGGATCTGAAGTTTACAAGAAAGTTCACGATTCCAGTCAGCAAAGATAAAAAAAATGGTGAGATCCTGAAACTATGGGCATCTCACCATTTTTTTTATTCTATTGTAATTAATTTTTCACCGGAAATGTTTGTTACGTTTTCTGGTGAATCCATTTCAATTCTAAAGCTTCTTGAGGCAGTTTTACTTGTGTACACTTCCTCATCTTCTTTTGTTACTGCTGTTATTTCCCAAATATAAACCCCATCTTCAGAAATCAAATCAATTCTATCCATTAGTATATATTTATTTGTTCTTACAGTTGTTGTCCAAATAACAGTTCCACTTTCATCTTTAATGACAAATTTATATGCCTGAGCGCCTTCAATTGATTTCCATGTAAACTCTATATAAGGATCATCCATTAATTCAAAATCTGCTTCTGTAAATTTTCTTCCGGCAAAAGGATTCTGCAGTTCTGGTTCCATTTCTACTAGTGATGGAATTTTTGGAACTATTTCTTCAACTTCAGTTTTTTCTTCCTCAGTTTCAGTTAAATCTTTTTCTTCCGGTTTTTCAGGATTTTCTGGAATTACAGAATCAACAACTTCATTTTCAGGATGAACTTCCGTTTTTTCAGCAGGAGTTTCTTTTATTTCAATATTTTCTTCAACTGCCGGTTCATTTTCCTTAATTGTTTCATCTTTAATTTCCGGTTGCACTTCCGCAGGAGTTTCATTTTTTTCTTCAACTACAGGTTTTTCAACTTCTGGTAAAACTTCAGGTTTTGATTCTGTTCTTGTTACAGGAGTTTTTGGCTTTGTTGTAACTGGCTTTTTAGGTTTTTTGATTATTGGGAATACAGGTTTTACTGTTTCTTCCTTTGGAACTGTAACTTTTTCTGTTTCCAGATTTGATTCCGTTTTTTCTACAGTTTTGTTTTCAGAAATCGAAGTTGTATTTTCCTCAGAATTTTTTTCTATTGATAAAGATTCTGTTTTAGCAGGTTTTTCTTCAATTTTATTTTCAACTTCCACATTTTCTTTTACAACAGGTTTAATGATTCCAAGATCAATTCTTTCCTGAATATAATTTTCTATTGTCTGGACAGGTTTCTTTTCAAATGTCTGAGGATTTGTTTTTGATGTAACTGCAGGTTTTATTTCACTCATGGCAATTTCTTCATTTTTTTCAACTGCCTTTGTATTTTCCAAAACCTGTTCACTTATTTTTTCTGCACTTTCTTCTCCAAAAACCACAGCAACAGCTTCTTTCAGTTCCTTTTGTTTTGTTTCATCAGAACGGACTATAATTTTTCCTTTTGGATAGGATTTTTGAGAATCAAGTTTTTCTTTTGCAGGAATAACCCGCCAGTATAAAATCTGTCCATTTTTCGCAAAATCTAAAGAAACGCTGCCTTTGTGAGTTTCTGATGATAAATATTCTGTATTAACAATATTATTAAAATCAGCGGTATCAGAAAATTCTACACGAACATCTTTTTCTTCTGTCCAGAAAAATGGAACAAATTTAATTTCATCCTTATTTTGAGTTACAGTGTAAGATTGACCTGGCATTACAACTTTAAAATCCTCTTTTTTCTGTTTTACAGGAGGATTATTTTCAGTTTTTTCTTCAACTGGAGTTTTTTCTATTTTTTGCTCTGATGCAACTTCTGCAACACTACCGGCCTCAATTGTTTCGTAAATAGCAGTATTATTTCCTTTAGCAGCTTTTCGTTCATCCAAAGCTTTTACATGAATTTCTCCAGAAGAAACTGCAATTACAGTATCATTTTCTTCTTCCTGATTTTTTGAAACTTCTTTTGAAATTAACGCAGAAGTATTATCTGTTAATGAAAGAATTTTATTGCCGGTTTTTACAACAATTGTTTCACCACTTCCATCTTCAGAATCACCTGCAACTACAGCCATAGATCCATTTACGAAATTTATAGAACTTTTACCATCATTAAAAATCTGAACCAGAGTATTTTCATAAAGATTGATTTCCGTACCATTTTCTAAAACAAGGCAGGCTTCCGAAACATTTCCAGTTCTGATTCTGTCTCCATTATAAACAGGCATAGAATCTTTAACTCTTTCCCAAAGATTTCGATTAATCAGTCGTCTTTGAGCAGTATTTTTTTTGTAATAAACAACACCAATAGGAACCTGCTCATCGGAAACAAGAGAAATATTCATATCTTTTATAAAAAAGCCCACTGAAACAGCAATTCCGATTGTACATACAATTACAATCAAGGAATCAAAAAGGCTAAGAGAGAACTTCGTATTTCTTTTCTTCTTCATCTGGATTTACCTTTTTTAAGTCTGGAGCTTTTACACCAAGAAATTTTCGTAAAGATTCAATATCAGAAGGACCTTTAATTCCAACTGCATTAATTACAGCATACATTTTTACAGGTTTTTCTTTACCCTTTACATGAACTTCCGGCATTTCTTCAACAATAATTTTATCTTTTATTAATTCATAAGTATTTTCAGTAATAAGAATATCTGTTGCAAAAGGTTTATTTAAGGCTTCCGTTCTACTAGCAAGATTTACAGCATCTCCAATTACTGTATATTCCCATTTTTGATTATCTGCTTCTGATCCAATAAAGCCGGCAACAACATTTCCTGTATTAATTCCACAGCCAATTCTAAAAGGTTCACGGCCAACTGCAATTCTTCCCTGATTTATTTCGTATAATGCAATTCGCATCATTAATGCAGCTTTTACGGCGTTCCATGCATCTCCTGCAACCGAACCGGAAGAAACAGCTCCTCCCCATACAGCCATAATTGCATCTCCAATGTATTTATCAACAATACCACCACTTGATTTTTCAACACATCCAACCATATGAGTCATATATTTATTTAAAAATCCAACTGTTTCCTGAGCTGTCATTTTTTCTGACATGGCAGTAAAATTTCTGATATCGGAGAAGAAAATTGTTGCAGTTTTATTTTCACCACCAAGATGCAATTTTCCGCTTAAAGCTTTTTCTGCAATAATTGGATTTACTGATTTTCTTGTGAATCTTAATAAATTGTAACGTTCTTTTAATCCGGAAGTCATGTCTGTAAATCGTTGTGTAAGCTGACCAATTTCATCTTTTGAAGTAGCTTTTAATTCAATGTCATAATTTCCAGTTTCAATCTGATTTGTAGCATCAACTAGTTTTTCAATAGGATAAGTCATAGTTTTACTAAAGAAACGGATTAAAATTATAGCAAGAAACAAAACTGCAAAAGAAATACAGGCAATTCTAAATGCAATATGATTTATAGTTTCAAAAACATCACTTTCAGCTACACAAGTAATTACAAACATTGCACCGTCTGCAATAGGATTTACAGCGTAATACCAGTTTTTACCATTTTCATCCGGATAAAGATTCTGGGTTTCTACTTTTAATGAATTTTTCATTGTCTGAACAGCCATTAAATATGAAAGATTTTCTGCTGAAAGAATTTTTTCAAAATCGCTGTGAATTAAAACTGTTCCATTTTCATTTACAAGAAATGTGGAATTAAAAGAACCTGTTGCCAGAATATCATCATATTTTTTTGAATCAAAACCAACGGCTACCAGTTCTGTTGAAGAAGTTAATGGATTAAAATGAGGGTACAAAATACAGATTGAAGCAATTTCATAAACTGGAGAAAGATTTTCAACTGCAAATTTTCCTGCCAGAACCTGATTTTTTACTTTTTCGTTTGATTTTAACCATTTTTCAAAATTTTCTTTTGATTCCGGATTGGTTTCACCAAATTTCAGTTCTGTTTTATATAAACCTTCTGTTGTATAGATAAATTGTAATTCCGTATTACGGGCACATAAATCATTAAATAGAATATCCTGTTTCTGAGAAAAATCTTCATCATTATTTAAAAGCAGAAGAGTATTTAAATAACCGTTTGAATCCGAAAGAATATCCATAAACATTGATTCTATAGAAGTTGCAGTTCTGGAATTAATTGTCTGATTGTTTTCTTCAGCTTTTGCTTCTTCTTCCGAACTAAGTAATCTATAAATAATAAGAGTTGAAGTTCCTAATACAAGAACAATGAGGATTGAAAAAATTGTTCCAAGTTTTAAGCTGATTGGAAATTTAACCTTTGAACTGTTTTTTTCTGAAGTTTTTTTCTGTTTTTTTTCTTTAACTTTCTTTTCTTTCATAATTCAACCTTATTTATTTTTAAATATGTAAATATCATAAATAACTATCTGACTTTCCACTTTTTCGTTATTTTCAGAAGTTCTATTTTTAGAAAAATCAGGATAAATATAAACTGATTTGATTTTATCTCTTCCAGAATAATATATAGTTGCACCGGTATTCATTTTCGTAAAACTACCAAAAGAGAAATAATTTTTACGATCAATTATATTCTCTCCAATTGTTCCGTAAGAAACAAAAGGCATTGAATAAAGGTCATCTTTTTCTGTACGGATTACTATAATGTAATTACAATTATTCGATGGTAATTCAGTTTTCAGATTTTTACATTTAAATTCAATTGCATTTGCATTTTCAAGTAAAGCTGTAAGATTATTTTCAGGATCAATTGGAGCATTAAGTTCTGCTTTATAATTGATAGAAGAAGGGAATTTGAATTTTAATCCTCTTGTATAAGTGTTACCTGAAGCAAATAAATCAAAATCTGGAGTTACACCAAACATTTTCCATTTTTCAGGATCTTCCAGCACATTAAAGTTTTGATTTTTATATAAAACCCCATCTGCAAATTCTATTGTTGCATTGGTAGTTTCCAGACCTTTTAAATTTCGTTGAGTTGTATCTGTAGAAGGCCAATTTAAAACAATTTTCTGACCTTTTGTCCAGTTTGCAAAAGCATTATCACCAATTTCAGTAACTCCAGCAGGAATTGTTATAGATTTGATGAGAGTATCGTTTGCAAAAGCAGCCGCTCCAATACGATTAAGCTGGCTGTCATAAGGAATCTGGACAAGTTCAAGTTTTTTACAGGTTCTGAAAGTATTATCGTAAATTTCTTTTATTGATGATGAAAGATAAACCGATTCAAGATTATCAGATTTCATAAATCCAGAAATTTTTTCAACCCCTTCACTAAAACTGAGAATCTGCAATCCTTCTATATTTTCTCCATAATCAAAGGCAGAAACCTCCCCATTTTTAGTAATTACAATACTTTTTAATGGAATTGTATTTTCAAAATGAGGTTTTCTTACTTTAAATACAGCACCCATTGAGAATAAAGGAACTGCATGAATTTTTCTGCCAAGTAAATCATGGAATTCGAGAGAATAACGGAATTCCAGGAAATCAAATCCAATAAAGCCCAGCTTAAGTGTTGAGAATACATCAACAGGAAAATCTTCATTATTTATGAGAGAACCTGCAGAGCAACCAAAACCTAAACCAATATAAGGCTTAAAATAATTTAAATCCCAGATTAAGTTTCCAGTAATTTCACCGCTTATTTCCAAATAAGGTTTATATCCAATACTATAATAATCGTCATTAAAAGATCCCTGATCGAATCTAAGTGCGAAATCAAATGCAAACCAGTTTATATTAAAAATATCAATTCCAGTTTCAACGGTAACACTGGACATATCAATAGGATTTATTCCGGCTGAAACGTGAAGTTTTGGGAAGAAGAATGGCTGTATTTCATTTGTAAGATAATTTAACGGTTTAATTACCAGTTCTTTTGAAAGGGCTTCAGCGTATACAGTTTCTTCATCTTCAATTACTTCTTCAGATTCAGGATTTTCTGTTTTTTCATCAGTTTCTACATTTTCTGGTTTTGTTACAACTGGAACTGTTTTTTCAGGTTTGATTTCTTCAGTTTTAAGCCACTGAACAGAATCTTTATTTTCAACATCAATTATTTTTCCGTTGTATTGATTGTCAATTTCCAGATAAACCGGATAAAGATCATCTGAAGATTCTACCATAAGAACATATTTTCCAATTGGCAGATCATGAAGAGAAATTTTCTGAGTAGCTTTTGTATTATTTTTTGAAATTTCCGGTTCTAATTCCAGAGAAACATTTCCCTGAATATTGTCGTAATATTGAGAAATTAAAGTATATTTTGCATCATCGGCAAGATTTGAACCATTTATTTCAAGTTCAAGAGTCTGATTTTTCTTATCCAATTTAGATGAAATTTTATCTACAGATGAAGAATGTTCTCCATCAAAATCCGGTTCAATCAAAATTGGGAAACTTTCTTTTTGTCCATCTGGAGATTTTGCCACTACATTGTAAAAACCTGATTTTATTAATTTTTCATCTTCCGGCTTTAATGATAATTTTGCAGATGATTCAGACTGAAGACTTCTGCTTTCAACTGTTAAAGGAACTAGTTGTCTTTCAGTTTTTGATTCATATGGATATGTTAAATCTGAAGAAACTGGTTCAAGATAAAAATCGGTTTCTTTTGTAATTCCCTTTCCATTAAGATTGATTTCCAGATTGTTTTCAGTTTTATTTATTTTTGCAACAGGAACTTTATAATCTGGATCAATTGTCATTTCAACAGGAGAAATTCTAAGTTTTTCATTTACAAGAACAAGAATTGAAATTGCTGATGTATATCCGCCCGGATTCTTTGCTTCAACTTTATAATATCCAGAACTTAATTTCTGAGGATTATAGGAAACTACAACAAAATCCTTTTTATTATTTCGCTGAATAATCGTCAGGGGGACAGTTCTTCTTCCTTCCGTTTTTTCCGGATAATCTTTTCCGTTAAATAAACTTTTTTCTATTGGAATAAGATTAAATTCAGTACCTTCATAGAAAATATTTTTTCCTTTTAAGTAAAGAGTATTTTCTGCCATTCCTTCTTCCGGATGAATAAAAATCTCATTTTCAGGAACAGCTAAATTCGTATTATTTATATATAAAACCGGAGAATTCCAGCGAACATTATTTTCGTAGTGATTGTTATAAAGATATGGAACTTTATCATCAATGATTTTAAATTTAAGCCAGCTATTTTGTTTTGATTTTCTTCCTAAAGCATTAATACTTACAACACAAATTCTATAAGAAGCAGGCTCCAGAGCATATTCAAATGAACATTCTTTTATAATTGTTGAATAATAAGGAAGCCAGTTTTCACCATCTTCCTTTTCTATAATAACTTCGTATTTTTTTGCAGAAGAAACTGCATCCCAGGTAAAGGTTTCGTAAATTTTTGCACTATCTTCCTGTCCAAAAACAAATAAAAGGGAAAATATGAATATGTAAAAAAATCCGACAACCTTTTTCATATACCGGTAAACCTGTAAGCTAAAAAAAATGTCATTCTGAATTCAGCAGAAATTTAAAGACAATGTCTCCTTTTCCCCACCAAAACAAAATGACATTTTTCAAAGTTTTTATTTATATTTTAGTCCTATTTTTTAGGAGCACGAACAACTACTTTAGCAAGATTTGGTCTCTTAACTAAATCAGCTTTTAATCCTTCTTCACGAGCTTTGTTTACATAATCTGGGCTCTGGAAAGAATATTTAAAGTTTGTATGAACATCGTATGTACCTTTCATTAAAGCGTAAGCATCTTCTGTCATAACTAATTCTTCATCTGTAGGAATAACGAAAATCTTTGTAGCAGAATCATCAGCAGAAATACATGTTTCAGCATTTCCTGTGAAAGACCATTCGTTTTTCTGAGCATCAATTTTGATTCCATAATTTTCAAGACCAGAACAAGCCTTCATACGTGTAATTGGACCTCTTTCACCAACACCTGCTGTCCAAACAATTGCATCTACACGACCAAGTTCTGCAGCAAAAGCACCAATGTATTTTTTAATACGGAGAGCTTCCATTTCAATAGAAAGTTCACAAAGTTTGTCGCCCTTTGCAGCATCAACTTCAATATCACGGCGGTCAGAGTATTTTGTTGTAATACCAAGACAACCAGATTTCTTGTTTAATGCAGTATCCATTTCATCAGCGCTCATACCAGTTTTACGCATGATGTAGAATGGAAGAGCTGGGTCCAAATCACCAGAACGAGTACCCATTACAAGACCTTCAAGAGGAGTAATACCCATTGTTGTATCATAACAAACACCGTTTTTAACAGCACACATAGATGAACCGTTACCAATGTGACAAATGATGATGTTACAGTCTTTTGGATCTTTTCCAAGGAGAACTGCAGCACGTTTTGCTGTATAAAGGAAAGATGTTCCGTGGAAACCATAGCGGCGTGCACCGTATTTTTCATACCATTCACGTGGAATTGCATACATAAATGTTTCTGCTGGCATTGTCTGGTGCCATGCTGTATCCATAACTGCTGCATGAGGAACATTTGGCATAACTTTCTGAGCAGCTTCAATACCCATAATGTTAGCTGGCATGTGGAGAGGTCCAAGGTCGATTACTTCTTTGAAACCTTCTAATACTTCTGGAGTAATAAGAACTGATTTTGTGAATTTTTCACCACCATGAAGTACACGGTGACCTACAGCTCCAATTTCATCCATTGATTTAATAACACCAACTTCTGGGTCTGTAATTTCTTTAATAATTAATTCAATTGCTTCTTTATGTGTAGGACAAGGAGATTCAATTTCTGTTTTCTGACCTTTGGCTTTGTGAGTGATGCAGGAACCTTCAATACCAATTCTTTCTACTACACCGTTAGCCATTACTTCTTTGTTATCCCAATCGTAAACCTGATATTTAGCTGATGATGAACCACAGTTCAAAGTTAAAATTACCATATATTTAATCCTTTAAAAATTATTTCCTGTTTATTGCGTAGTAAAACGTATCTTTGCAGGATTTTTGATTAGTTTGATTTGAAAATTATAATCTCAATCAAACGTTTTTTCAATGGAATACAATTTCTTCTATATAATATTTGGCACCTTTGAAGGAATTTTTTTCTTTTTTAAATATTTCAATGGATGAATATCAAATGCATTTGGACTCCAGCCAGAAATACCTTCAAGATTTATTACATTCATAGACATATTATGATTAATTGGAATAATCATATAATCATCCAGAAGTATTGATTCAGCTTGTCCTAATAATTTATAACGTTCACTATCCGAACAAGAAGCTGCTTCGTCTAGAAGTCTGTCAAATTCTGAATTTTTCCAGCCAGAATCATTTAAAGATGAATCACTTCTAAATAATTCTAAAAATGCCAATGGGTCTGCAAAATCTCCAATCCATGAATAAGAAAACATATCTGATTTTGAAGAACCAATTGATTCATAATAAACAGCACCAGGAATCTTTAAAACAGAAACTTCAACTCCTAATTCACCCCAGCTGTCTTTTAAAAGTTTAATGTCATTATCAGATAATCCAAATTCAGGAATTTCAAGAGTGATAGAAATTTTAGTTTCAGCGGAAATGCCTGCTTCTTTTTTTGCTGCATCAATCAATTTTCCAGCTTCAATTTTATCTGTATAACTAAAACCTTCTATTACAGGATAACCTTGCAATGGATAAACAAAAGTTTCTGCAGGGAAATACAAATCTTTTCTAATTCCATCCCAAGGAACAGCTTCTAACAATGCCTGTCTGAATTTTTTATTTTCCCAGATTTTGTTATCACCCACATGTCTGTCCCCGATTTTAAAGAACAGATAAGAAGTTCCAAACAAAGCGTTATAAACAAAAGATTTCTGATTAATCAATTTAGTATAATTGGCAGTTCCAGAAATCCAGTCTACCATTCCAGTATTATAATAATAGGTATTTTCATCACCATTATTACTCTGAATAAAAGTTATCTGCTCAATTTCAACTTTATCTTTATCCCAGTAATTTCTATTCTTTTTTAAAACCAGAGTTTTATCTTTCTGTTCTGCAATTACATAAGGACCTGAAAAAACATTTGGTTTATCACTTATAATTGCAAAGGCCGGATGACAAAAAAGTTTAGGAAGATAATTGGCTGGTTTACAAAGATGAATTAAAAGAACATCTTTTGAAGTTGCATAAATTCCAACATCTTCTTCTTTTCCAGTACCAGTTCTAAATTCTTTTGCACCTTCAATAACATCTAAAAGTGATGAATATGGGGCATTTTTGGTAGATAAAAGTTTTATCCATGTACGTCTTACATCTTCAGCTGTAATTTGAGTTCCATCACTGAATTTTGCTTTAGGATTAATGGTAAAAGTCCATCTTTTTTTATCTCTGGCAACTTTATATCCGGAAGAAATTCCTGGAACAGGTTCCAAAGTTGAAGGATTATAAGAAAAAAGCCCTTCGTATAATCCCGTCAAAATCTGAGAATCATCCGAATGGCTTGTTAAATGTGGATCAAGAACATGAGGACCTTCGTTTTCAATAATAACAAATGTATTTAATTCATTTAGTTCTACTGAAACTTCCGATTTTTCCTTTTCTTTTTTATTATTATTTGTATTTGGTTCCAATTTACCGGCACCAAATAATCCAACTGCAAAAAAAGACAAAAGTGACAGAGAAATAATTTTCTTTATGTTAATTTTTATCATTTAGTAATTCCTAATTTTTGATATTGTTCCTGCTCTTCCTTATAAGAAAGATATTCGCCCCTCTTCTTATTAACAGCGATAATTGCATTTCGATACGAAGATAAATCAATTTTTAAACCTTTTACCTTAGGACGAAGCAGAATTTCAACATTACTTTTAAAATATTCATCAAGGGAATTAATAGTTGTAAATAAAGTTTGATTTTCTGAAATCTGTTTATTAATGAAAGATAAAATTGCAGTTTCTTCCGCACTTTCTATTTTTGCATATTCAGGACCTTTTATTCCAAGGCCGTTATAAATTTTACTTTTTTTAGATAAATCTTCCAGAAAATCCTGAACCTGAATTTTCACAATAGATTTATTTCCAGTTTTTGTATCTGTTACAGGAATAGAACAAACTTTTGGTTTATCTTTAATACCAAAGATATTTTTAAATAATTTCTTTAATTTTGCTCCAAAGCCTTTTCTATCTGCAAACAAAAGATCAAAATTATCTTTAATTTTTGTAAACATTGCATCAATAATTGGAGAAATTGCACCAAAAAGAAGAACTGTCTGCATCAGCATAAATTTTGGATCTGGACCTTTTGTAGTCCGCTCAACTTCTTTTTGCTGAATGCCCAGTTTTGCAAGAAGTTTATCCCGTAAAACAATTGCATTAACTCCCTGATCTTCATTTACAATTTCTGTAACAGCATCAGAAGATAAAGCTTTTTTTCCTGTTACTTTTGAATAAAGACGCTTAATTTCTGCAGCTTCGGCTTCTGGTGAAGAATAGGCATTTGTTTTATCAAAATCAGGATGTTCAATAACTTCCTTTCTGATTCTTCCTTTATAAAGTTCTTTATTAAAATCATTAATTTCAACAAGTTTTTTTGAAATATAAAGAACATTTTTCTTACATTTTTCAAGATTATCACCAAGAGTACTAATAAGAACTGCAGAACTATTAATTTTTGCATGACCAATTGCAACTGCCAAAGCTCTTGTATTACAGTGAGTGTTATTAGGTGAAAGATTATTCCAGTCAAAAGTTTTATTTATATCAAGAAGAGTTTTAATTTTAGAGGAAGATAAATTTTCTATAGAAAAACGGAAATAAGTACAAATAAAATCAAGCATCATTTCATATTCTGAAAATCTTGTGCCTAAAACATTCGAAGCTTCCTGATCCTGAAAAGGAGATGCATCTAAAGGTGCAATATCAGAAATTCTTCTGTCCAATTTATATGGATCTGGATTAATTACATCCTTTTTTACGAGAAATTCATTAATATTTTTAACACAGGTATAAATCAAACGGTAAGCTTCAACTAATTCCAGTAAATCTGTTGAATTATACCATTCTGTTTTCTTTGAAAGTGCTACTTCAAGTCGTTGATTAAAAATTGTATTATCTTCCATTTCATTAACATCGGCAGAATTTACCCTAAAGTTTAGACTTTTTTTGCATCCCCCTTTTCACTCCCCTAAAGATTCCTCTTTAATAAACAACTTTTATCTATTAAAATGAATCTATGAACAAAATTTCGGATTCAAAAGAATACAAAGAAAAACTTTTAAATAGATTTACAGACTATGTTCAAATCTGGTCTGAAAGCAACGGTGAAGCTGCCGATAAAGGCATTTTTCCTTCTACAATACAGCAATTTGAGTTTGCTAAAAAACTGCAACAGGAATTAAACAAAATTGGCATGGAAGATGTTCAGATAACTCCTGATTGCTACGTATATGCAAGAAAATCTGCTTCTAAAGGCATGGAAAATATTGATTCCGTTTTGCTGATGGCTCATATGGATACTGTAGACGAAGTTTCCGGCAAAAATGTCAAACCAGTCCTTACTAAAAAAGATGATGATATTATCATTTCTTCTGATGAAACCACTCTCTTAGGAGCAGACGATAAAGCAGGTATTAGTGCAATTATGACTGCTGCTGAATACCTTAATGAAAATCCAGATCTTCCACATTGTGCTTTTGAAATAATGTTTTCTCCTGATGAAGAAACTGGACACGGAATGGATAAAGTTCCCCTTAATTTAATAAAATCAAAATGCGCATACACAGTTGATGGAGGAGACTTAGGAGAATTAGAAACAGAATGTTTTAACGCCTGGTCTGGTACTATTGAATTTACAGGAAAAGCAACTCATACAGGAACTGCAAAAGCCGAAAAAATGATAAATGCAGCAGTAATGGCTTCCAATTTTATTGCAAATCTTCCACGTCATATGGCTCCAGAAACAACTTCCGGCCACGAAGGTTTTATTGCTGTTATGAGTATAAACGGCGGAATTGAAACTGCAACAGTTGAGTTGCTATTACGTTCATTTAATATGGAAGAAATTGAACAGGAAAAACAAATAATTCTTGAAAATGCAAAAGCTGTTGAACTTTCGTTTGGCGGAAAAACAAAAGTTACTTTTCAACAGCAATATCTTAACATGAAAGAAAAACTAGAACAGAATCCAGATGTTATTAAAAGAATTTCAGATGCATTTATAGAAGCAGGTGTTACTATAGTTAATTCCCCAATTCGTGGTGGAACAGATGGTTCAAGACTTACAGAAATGGGAATTCCAACTCCAAACATTTTTACAGGAGGACACAATTTTCATTCAAGAACTGAATGGTGTTCTCTAAACCAAATGTCTAAAGCTTCCGATATTTTAGTAAACCTTTTAATAAAAAAATAAATAACCCTCAGATGGAGAATATATGTACGAATACGTAATTGAAGGCGGTCATCCAATAAACGGAACAATTACTGCCAGCGGAAACAAAAATGCGGCACTTCCTTGTTTAGCTGCAACTTTATTAACAGCAGAACCTGTAATTCTTCATAACATTCCAGACATTGAAGATACTGGAGTTATGTTAAAAATTCTTGAAGCATTAGGTTCAAAAATAGAAAAACTGGATAAACACAGTTGGAAAATTCAAAATGATGATATAAAAACCAGTGAACTTCCAAAAGAACTTACAAAGAAAGTCAGAGGTTCAATTGTTTTTGCAGGACCACTTTTAGCAAGAACTGGAAAATGTGAAATGATGCCACCTGGAGGAGATGTAATTGGTCGCCGCCGTGTAGATACACACTTTCTGGCATTACAACAATTAGGCGCAAATATTTCTGCTCAGGGACACTTCTCTTTTTCTGCAAATAAACTTGTTGGTGCAGATATATTCCTTGATGAAGCATCTGTAACTGCGACAGAAAATGCTGTAATGGCTGCCGTTTTTGCAGAAGGAACAACATTAATTCAAAATGCAGCCAGCGAACCACATATTCAGGATACCTGTAAAATGCTTGTTGCAATGGGTGCAAAAATTTCTGGAATTGGTTCAAATATTATTACAATTGAAGGTGTAAAAAAACTTCACAGTTGTGAATATACAATTGGTCCTGACTATATTGAAATTGGTTCTTATATTGGTATGGCAGCAGCAACAAGAGGAAGTATTACAATTAAAGGAATTCGTCCTGCTGAAATGAGACCATTAACAAACTCTTTCAATAAAATTGGTATTAACTGGCAGATTTCAGGAGATGAATTAACAGTTTCTTCAATGCAGAACATGAAAGTAAATGCTGATTTAGGAAATATGATTCCAAAAATTGATGACATGCCTTGGCCAGGATTCCCAGCAGACTTAACTTCAATTATGACAGTAGTTTCTACTCAGGTTGAAGGTACAGTTTTGATTTTTGAAAAAATGTTTGAAAGCCGAATGTTCTTTGTAGATAAACTTATAACAATGGGTGCAAAAATTACACTTTGTGATCCACACAGAGCAGTTGTAAGCGGACCAAGCATGCTTCACGGAGAAATTCTTGTTTCTCCAGATATTCGAGCCGGAATGGCAATGGTAATTGCTGCAATGTGTGCTCACGGAGAAAGCCGAATCCGTAACGTATACCAGATTGAACGTGGTTATGAAGATTTAGTAGGAAGATTGCAAAGCTTAGGAGCTCACATTAAAAAAGTCGAAGCAGAATAATAAAAACACGTCACCCTGAATTTATTTCAGGGTCTCACTAAGATAGATAAACAAAAAAAAGAGGGATGCTGAACTTTTATCATTCGTCATCCCGAACTTGTAGACACGTTTTTTCAAACTTGTGTTAGTATTTATTTTGTATCTGGGTAAAGTGCATCGATACATACATCCTGATACTTTGATCCTGGATAAACTTCTAGGATTTCGAAAGTTACAATCTGATTTTTTTCTGGATTTGCACTAACCAAATCATTAATCATTATAAACTGCTTATTTTTTGTATCTTTTAACTCTACAATTTTTGATTTATTTCCAATAGTTACCTTCATTTTCTTTACACGAGCATTTTTCTCATATAAATCTGATTTCTGGTATCCATTGTAGAATCCAAATGTATAATAATCTTTGAGATTCATTGTATATAAAGTAATTTTAGATCCAATTCCATTTGGATATTTTTTAGAATCAGCAACCCAAGGATTTCCATCTTTTACATAAAGATTATCTGGCCAATATCTTACAACTCCATTTTTTGTTTCTTCCGAAAGATAATCGCCATAGTAACCAGTAACTGTACATAAATCTTCATAAATTTCAGGGTTGCAATTTTCAAGTGTTATTGCATCTATAGCAATGTAATTTTTTTCAGTTCCTTCATGTGGTACATAAACTTCAATATCAATTGTATATTTTGACATAGTTGTTTTTGATGGGCATAGCTGGTCAATTGAAATAATCTGTTTTTTTGGAGTATCAGCTAAATGAAAATTGAGAGAATAACCTGTTTCTCTTACCGAAACAGTAATTAAATCAGCTCGTGAATATTTTTCGTAATTATCACCCTTTATATATCCATTGTAAATTGCAAGTGCTGGATAAAATTCTTCCACAGCATTCATTGTTAGTGTAATAATTCCATATGAACCTTTTTTATCTTTTGCCTTTGGAGCAATCCATGGATTTCCATCAGGAACTTTTAAATTTTCAACTTTATACGAAACATTTTTTCCGCCAACTTTTTCTGTAAGAAAATCATTACTTGAATATTGTAAATTTGCCTTTTTTATCATTTCTTCAGTAGATGCTGGTCCATCATTTTCTGCACTTGCAAAAACAGAAGTTACAGAAACCAAAACAATAAGTAATGAAACAAAAATCTTTTTCATTTTTAAAATCTCCTATAAATTTTATTCTACAATAAAAAACCAATTAAACAAGAAAAAATTACACACAAACAAGTCCCTGACCTCGAAATGCCATTAATTTATTTTGCAAATCTTTATCGGCAGCTATTTTATCTAAAACAATTTTACGGTTTTCATCTGAAAGGCCAGGTCTTAAACTCCACAATAAATCACAAATTTCTGTTCGCTGTGAAGTTAATGGAGCTCTAGATTCTTCCTGTAAATACATCCAGCAAACATTTTTATTGCTGACATAAGGTTTTGAACCAAGCCAGAAAATTTTTTCAGGAACTAAAGGAGTTTGATTTGCCTTTGCCTTTGCTTTTTCGTATTTTTCAATTTCTCTTTCAATAAAATCCCGAGAAATTGTAGGATTTGGAACTTGAAAATCAAACCATTTGGTTACTTTCATATCCAGATTCTGACCATGCATCCAGGCATTTAAAGCATTATCAAGACAAGGGCCAAATTTATTAAATTTATTTTCACCTTCAAAATGAAGTTCATTTTTTGCAAAAATCGAATCAGTTTTTTTATTAAAAATTGGTTTAAGATCTTTATGTTCCCCTTTTTCCCATTCGCTAAAAACCTGAGAATTTTTTGTAAGAATAAACTTATGCCAGAATGCAGAATCCAAAAGACCAACTTCAAAAAACTGGCGAAGTGTTTCCATAGAATCAATAATTGATTGAGGAGTATCATTCCAGAACCCATAAATCATATAAGCATGAACAAGAATTCCAGCTTCCTTAAATGCAGCACAGGCAGAAACAATAGATGAAAGGTCTGTCCCCTTGTTTATATTTTTTAATCCATTTCCAGTTGCAACTTCAAGGCCGGCAGAAACTCCTCCAAATCCGCCATAACTTAAAAAGTCAGCTAAATCCCGGGTAAAAGCCTTTTCAAAACGAATGTTTCCCCAATAATAAAGCTGATTTTGATTTTTACAATTCAAAAGTGCAAAATCCTTTAACAAGGCTGGAGGCAATGCTTCGTCTACAAAATGAATTCCATAAACTCCATTTTTTTTTGCAGTCTCAAAAAGCCCATTAAACAAAGGTTCCACATGAACCGGTTTATATCCGCAAACATAATCCAGCTGAGTATCACAGAAAGCACATTTATGCCAGTAACAACCGTGAGCCATATATGCTTTTATCCAGGTTCCATCTGACCAAAGTCTGTGCATAGGATTTTCATCATCACATACTCTTGGATAAATACTAAAATCAATTCCAGTAAAATCCGGAACAAGATTTTCTGTCATTTTTTCTTCAAAGACTTGGATTTCCGAATCTTCCCATTTTGGTTCTGAAATTTTATCTGCAAAAAAACGAAGCATCTTGTAAATAGAAGAACTGTCCCCTTTATTTTCCAGATCCAGCCAGGCTTTATATGAACCATAGCCTCTGTCAAAACTGATTGCATCTGTATATTTAAATAATTCTTTTTCAGAAGTTTGACGTAATTCTGTATTTGGAAATCCTCCACCAATTGAAACAAAAGCAGCATTTCCAAAGTAATTTTTTATAAAACGACCAGTATAAAGTGCAGGTAAAAAAGTTCCCGCAAATGGTGATGAAATACAGAATAATGTTTTTTCATTTTCACTTATTTTTATATTTTTAACAAAATCTACTAAAACAGGCTCATAAAATTCTTTTAAAACCGGTGAATCAATATTTTTTTCCAGCTGAGCAAAACTTGATTCATCTACAGTTAAACTTTCTGCATAGCGGATTAATGCAAAATTAGAATCAAAAACAGCAGTAATATAATCTGCAACATCTGCCAGTGCAAGTGAACATAAAAATCTTACATCGTCAGCAGTTGGATTATGATCTATATTTGAAAGAAAATTTTCCATACGGTTTCCTCTTGGAGCAAAAGGAGAAAAAAGAAATTTATGGGTTAGTTCTCTTCCTGAAAAATTTTTATTTCCTGAACATAAAATTCCTGTAATAAAGTCAATCCATTCTATCCATTGCTGCTGGGTTGTAACATAACGACGCAAATTAAATGCAGTATTTTCATCACCAGAAGCTTCTGCTTTATCTGCCATTTGCAATGCTTTTGTTTCTGTAAGAGAAAATAATTTTGAAAGTCCAGTTTTTGAATAAATTGAATAGAACAATTTAATGCTCAAATCATACCAGGAAGATTCATGTCCTAAACTTTTAAAAAATGATTGTAAATACGCACCAGAAGGATATGGAGAATTTAACTGTACCAATGGTGGCTGAATAATAATTACGTTCATAAAATCAGTATAACATTAATTTTATTGTATTTCGACTGTGTAAAAAAAAAGGAATTATAGAAAAACTGTTAAAAGATGGTTATACAAAAATTTACATTTGCGAATATTTAAATGTTAGTAATGGAACTCTTTATAAATATTTAAAACAAATGAATATTCCATATTAAATATTTTTAAACTTTTTGAATTTTGACTTATAATTAATTTATGATTCAACAAGAAATAAAAGTTAAAATTCCTTTTTTATGGGGAAAAGCAGTTTTTAAGAAATCTACCTGGAACCAGATTAATCTTATAGTTGGACCAAATGGTTCTGGTAAAACTCTTCTTGCACAGGCAATATTATCTCAATTTAATAACAAAGGATACAAAACTGAATTTATAAAAACTGACAGAACTTCTCTTGAAAATGAAATTTTACTTCTAAAAAACAATGAATATATCCGTTCAAAGGTTGAATCCATATTATCCAACATGTTTAGCAAATCTGTAACTTTTATTGAAGATATAGATAAATCATTAATACCAATTGTTAAAAACAAAGCATGGAATGTGGAATACATGCTACAAGAAGCAGAATGCCACGGTTTAAAGGAAATAATTAAACTTCTTGTAAATCTTTATGATACGTCCAAGAATTTTCTTGTTTTTGATGAACCTGAATTGCACCTTCACCCACAATTTCAAATGTTTTTTATAAATGAAATAAGAAGAGAAATGAATTTAAATCCCAACCGAATTATTTTTCTTATTACTCATTCACCTTTTTTTATTGATTTAAAAATTCCTGAAGATTTACTTGGTGTAATTGTCTGCCACCTAAACAGAATTCCTTCACATATTGAACATTTTTCAGAAAATGATGAATCGCTTTTACGTCGTTTTCTTCCCCGGTTTAATACTTACCATAAACAGTTTTTCTTTTCTGATAACCAGATTTTTGTTGAAGGTTATACAGACCAGCAATTGTTTTCAAGCTTACTTTCCTTTCTTTCTGATGATTATAAAACTGCGGGAACCAGTATTATAGATGTGGGTGGAAAAGATGAACTTGGAGTTTTCTTTAAAGTATGTTCACTTTTAGGTACAAACAGCCGAATTATTACTGATTTAGATTCTCTTTTTTCAGGAAAATTGAGAGATGTTATCTGTGAAGATGAAAGATGTGTTTTGTGGCTGGAAAAGCAGGAAGAAAAACAAAAAGATTTTTATAATAAAATATTTACTGCTAAAGAACTTAACCATAAAATTACATTAGAAAAATTAATTTATAAATTAGAACAAAGTCTTATTGAAATAGGACAGGAACTTACAAAAACTGAATTACAGAAAAATGCTAAAATACAATTTTTACTGGAAAAATTAGATTATTTAAAGAAAAAGCATGAAAATCCAGAAGCTGTTGATACATATAAAACGGTTATTTACCAGGGAATAATTAAACAGGAAAATGAATTACAGGAAATTCTTCCTGCTTCCTGTATATTAAAAATTAATAATATAAAAATAATTTCTTCATTAATCTTTGCCGCAGCAGAAGCAACCAGAGTCTACATTCTGCACAAAGGCTGTATTGAACATTATTATTGCCAGTCTAATATTTTATATATGCCTGTTTCTGGAAAAGATAAATTATTTCATATAGAAAATGATCATATATTATCTTCTTCTGCAAAGACAATAAAAAAAGATTACAAAGATTTAATTTCTTTATTAAAAAAAGCAATTAATAATTAGATTGCAAACTATAATCTGCCTGTAATTTACCAGATTTTTTGTAAATGTGTAATAAATATTTTTTTTGAAAAGTTTTAATTTTAAATTTTAAAACAAAAAAACCGCTGAATAAATCCAGCGGTTTTTTTATCTAATTTAAGTTAGACTATAAATTAGAATGCAACTTTGAATGTTACAGGAACAGATACTCCGTATGTATTAGCAGAGAAGTCCATGTCACACTGTAACATAGCTTCTACTTCACATCCACCCATGTTTGTTACACAACCAAGTGTAGCACCGAGTTTTCCATCCATAACTTCGTGTCCGAGGATCTGGAGGTATGGTGTGTAGTCACCAAGAGCATATTCAGCTTTAGCAGCGAAACCATAAGAGAATGTTGCATCTGGAGCACCATATTTGTGTCCGTAAGCTACCATGTTTGTTAATCTTAAAGCAAGACCGTCAGCAGCATACTGTCCACCGATCTGTCCACCAACTTCCTGGAATGACATATCACCGTTTAATGAAACGAATGCATCACCGTAGAAACCTGTCTGCTGCCATGGCATGTGATCATAAGCAGCACCGATTACTAAAGCTCCACTCATCCATCCACCAACACCGTAAGCGTTGATTGCAGCACCTTTAGAAACAAATGCCTGAACGTTTCCAGCATCACCAAGACCGTATGTAGCAGCTAACCAGAAGTCACCTACAATATCATATCCTGAGTTGTTGAAGTCAAGAAGTGCATTGTTAGCAGAGAGGAATTCGAGTCCTAAGTCACCAATGTTATAGTTTACTTTGATACCATTAACATTTTCTAATTTAACTGACTGTGCCCACCAAGCGAATGTACCTTTTTCGATTGTTCCAACTGTGTTGTTTCCAACTGTTACTTTTAAGTTTTCAATTGGAGAGAACCAGAGAGAAATTCCATACAATGTAGCATCTACATCTGAAACGTGAATTTCAGCACCTGCTGCATCGAGGTTTCCTGTTAATTTGAAGAATGTGTTATTATCATCCCATCCTGAAGATTCTGGAGATGTTAATACAGCTTTGTTTGCATACAAGTTTGTTCCTACTTTGAACTGTGCAGCAACATCAGCTGCGAATACAGATGTTGCCAATGCAGCAACAGCCAAAATACTTACGATTTTTTTCATTTAAAAAAATCCTCCTTTTTTTATATAAGACTCACACAAACCAACGGTTTTAGCGTGTGACCCTTGTATTAATAATACTAACACGACCATTTTTAGAAGTCAAACTTTTTTTTAATTTTTTTGTAACTTTTTACAAATGACAATATAACTCTAACTGTCAATTTGTATAGAAAAAGAAGAAACGGGGCCCGGTATGGAATGGTGGGTACCAGTCCGTAAGGACCGGCCGTTAGGCAAGCCATGGAACACCGGTTTAAAAATGAATGGTATTTCATAATTGAAGGAATTGCCCTGAATCTTTATAATAGAAAATATGACTGATATTTCTAAATTTATTGCAGACGTTCAGAGAATTGTAAAACATGACCGTCAGAACAACAGTGGAAAAGTAAACTTTGACAGAATTTCCCGGGATTTGAAAAGTTTATTTTGCAGAATGAGCAGTTGTCCTGGAAGTTTACCTGGTGCTGTTTATTATTATTGGGAAAGTGAATATATTTCTGTTTCTATTGAACCTGAAAACGAACCTACTGAAGCTAATTTGAATAAACTTGCCGGAATGCTGGCTTTTTTAAATGGTTCTGATGAATATGATGATTTTATTTCTAGTGATGACTGGAATGAAATAAGTGCCCTTGTTGGTGATGAATCTGAAGATTTACCTATTGATGTACTTCAGGATTTAATGAAGGTTCTGGTTTCTAAAAGCGCATATTAATATGAATATTCAGGATTTTTACAGTAAGTGCATTCAGTGTCCAAGAAAATGCGGCGTTAATCGTAAAACTGAATCTGGGTTTTGTAAAGAACCGGAAGATTTAAGAATTGCTTTTGCGGGACTGCATTATGGGGAAGAACCTTTAATTACAGTTTTTGGTGGAAGCGGAACAATTTTTTTTACGGGCTGTACTTTAAGATGTGCATTTTGTCAGAATTATCAGATTTCGCAAAACGGAATGGGAAAGATTGTTTCTATTGAAGAATTTGCTGAAATTTGTCTTAAACTGCAGAATGCCGGAGCGGAAAATATAAATCTTGTTACTGGAAGTCATCATATTCCAAAAATTGCTGAAGGTATAAAGGCGGCAAAAAAAGCGGGAGTTACAATTCCCTTTTGCTGGAATTCTTCGGGATATGAAACTGTAGAAATGCTGGAACTTTTAAAGGGGCTGGTTACTATCTGGCTGCCGGATTTGAAAACCTTGAATTCTGATTTTTCTAAAAAACTTTTTGGGGCCCCGGACTATGGTGAAGCTGCAATTAAAGCTATTGAATGGATGATTGAAAATAATCCTCTTGAAATTGAAGAAATTCCCTGTCCTGAAAATGAAAGACAAGTTGAATGGGCAGAACCGGGAGAACCTAGAGAAAAAATGACAAGTGGTGTAATAATCCGTCATCTTTTTATGCCTGGTCATTTTGAAGATACGGCAGAAGTTTTGCAATGGTATAAAGAAAAAGGTGATGGAAAGGCAATTCTTTCTTTAATGAATCAGTATACTCCTGTTAAGTTTGAAGAAGATGAAAATAAAACTGTTCAGCGAAAAAAGGCTTTGGAAAATATTGAAAATCGTCTTGTAAATCAGCAGGAATTTAATGATCTTCAGGATTTACTGGAAGTTTATGATTTTGATTTTCTTTACTATCAGGAATTAACAGACGATACCAGCTGGCTTCCGGATTTTAGACGACCTCAACCTTTTAGTAACAGTCTTGCTAAACCGGTCTGGCACTGGTAATATCTTACGGCCAGAAAAAAGGGTGTTTTTCTTAAAATTCTTTTCTATTATTTATCTTCCTATGGTATACTATTTTATATGTCTGACATTAAGAAATTAACTGGTCTTGCTGTTCCTCTTGGAGCTTTATATACAAAAGAAAACAATGTTATAGGCGAATATGAAGATTTAATTCCATTTGCTGAATTCTGTAAAAACAGTGGTATTGGAATAATTCAGCTTTTGCCGGTAAATGATACAGGAACTCAAAGTTCACCTTATTCAGGGCTTTCTGCTTTTGCACTTCATACAATTTATATAAGATTAAAATCAATTGAAGGCTTTGAAACTTTATATAATTCTGATTCTAAATTCAAAAACGATTACGACGCTTTTTTTAAGGCAAATAAATATTGCAGCCGTTATGATTATGATGAAATTTTAAATTCCAAGAATTATTTTTTACGTACAATTTACAATCAGACTGACATTGCAAAAAATGGTAAAGCGGATAAAGAACTGTCTGAATGGATTAAAAAAAATCCATGGGTTGAAACTTATTCGGTTTATAAAAATCTGAAATGGAAATATATGCAGGCCAGTTGGAAAAGCTGGGAAAAAAATGATCAGAAAAAATCTGCAGAAGAAATAAAAGAATTGTGGGATTCGGAAGAATTAAAAACTGACCACTTGTTTTATGCCTGGTGCCAGATGATTGCAGACCAGCAGTTTAGTAAGGCTGTTACTGCGGTTCATAAAGCGGGAATTCTTTTAAAAGGTGATATGCCTATTTTAATGAATGAAGATTCCTGTGATGCATGGGCTTTTCCTGAATATTTTAATCAGAACTTAAGAGCAGGTTCTCCTCAGGATGAAGAAAATCCTAATGGACAAAACTGGGGATTTCCTACCTACAACTGGAAAAATCTTAAAAATGATGATTACTACTGGTGGAAAAACCGTCTTAAATGCGCAGAAAAATATTATGATGCATACCGTTTAGATCATATTCTTGGATTTTACAGAATATGGGCAATTCCTTCTGAAGACTGTAATGCATTAAACGGCCATACTGAGCCTTATGCTTTTATAAAAAAAGATGAACTTTATGAATATGGTTTTGATGATGACAGAATCAGATGGTTGAGTACTCCTCACATTCCAACTGGAATTATTGAAGATATTACCTGGAATCATGAAGCAGCTGTAAAAATTCTTGAACTTTTGTGCAATAGAATTGGTAATGAAGAATTGTGGCTTTTTAGTGATAAAGTAAAAGGCAGTCAGCAGATTTGGGATACAGATTTTAAAGATTTGTGTACAGAAGATGCAGCTTACAGAATTAAAGAAAAACTGGTGGAATACTGGTCTAATAAAACATTAATTGAAGTTGCAAAAAATAAATATGTTCCAATGTGGACTTATAACCGTTCAACTGCATGGGGAACATTAAACGAAAAAGAATCCTCGGTTTTAACAGAATTGTTTGAAGAATTAAACAAAAAGAATGAAAAACTTTGGGCAAAACAGGCTGATGAAATTTTTACAGCACTAACCTCTTGTGTAAAAATGATTCCTTGTGGAGAAGATTTGGGAGTTGGAATAAAATGTGTTCCTGAAATAATGGAAAAACATAATATTCTTGGTCTCAGAGTTGTACGATGGTGTCGCTATTGGGAAAAACCTGAACAGCCATATGTGGATTTTAAAGACTACACTCCTCTTTCAGTTTGTACAACTTCTGTTCATGATTCAAGTACAATCAGAGAATGGTGGACTAGTGAAAATCCTGAAGAAAATTTTACTCCATCAATTGCTGAAAAAACATTAAAAAAATGTGCAAAGGCTGCCAGTGTATGGTTTATTCCTCCGCTGCAGGACCTTTTGTACATGAATAAAAAATACTGGCTGAAGAATGCTGAAGATGAACGTATAAATGTTCCTGGTTCTGTTAATAAGTTTAACTGGACCTATAGAATTCCGGTTGCCATTGAAGATTTAATCAATGATGAAAAATTGATTATGAAAATAAAAAAACTGTCATCCTGAACTTGTTTCAGGATCTTTCAAACTGATGCCTTTTTTACAAATGCATTGGTGAGATGCCGAAATAAATTCGGCATGACATAACAACTACCGTCATCCTGAACTTGTTTCAGGATCTTACAAACTGATGCCTTTTTACAGAT